>JAKBCQ010000008.1 GCA_021807585.1 Planctomycetota bacterium
GCTAAGCCTGCCGACGTTGCAAACGTGGAACGGGGTTCGCGCGCTCGACTGGATCTGTTCGCTCGCCGAGGTCGATGCGACGCGAGTCGGCTGCACGGGATCGTCCGGGGGAGGGACGCAAACGTTTTTGCTGACGGCGATCGATCGCCGGGTGACGATGTCGGCGCCCGTGGTGATGGTTTCGGACGCGTTCCAGGGGGGCTGTGTGTGCGAGAACGCCGCGGGTTTGCGGCTGGGAACCGACAACGTAGAGATCGCTTCGCTCACCGCTCCGCGGCCGATGAAGCTGGTGGGAGCGACGGGAGATTGGACCGCGAAGACGATGAGCAACGCCTTCCCGACGATTCGCTCGATTTATGACATGATTGGATCGCGACTTGATTTAAGCGCCGACGTGTTCGATTTTCCCCACAATTATAATCAAACGAGCCGCAATGCGGTGTACATGTTTTTGGCGCCTCGGTTGACGGGGATCGCTCCTCCCGAGGCTGCGCGTGAAACTCCGCTGATCGTCGAGAAGCCCGAGGATCTGTGGTGTTTCACGGCGAAGAACCCGGCGCCGATCGGCGTGAAGAGCGCCGAGCAGATTGAAAAGGCTTTGATCGCGGTCGTTTCGCGCGATATCGACAAGCTTGCTCCCGCGAGCACCGCCGCGAGCTGGGAGGGATCGCGCGAATTAATTGCGTCGATCGTCAAGGCTCGGGTGAACGCGACGATCCCCGCCGCCGACGAGATCGAAGCCGAGGCGATCCGAGACGCGGGATTTGTCGACGCGAAAACCAAACTATCCATAAAAATTGAACATATTTTTATTAAAACAAGAGAAGGGCTCGCGATTCCGGTCGTTCGTTATGTACCCGAATCGGCGGGGGGTGATACGACGATCGTGGCGAGTTCGCGGGGGAAGGCGGGGCTTTTGGGAAGCGACGGGGGACCGATCGAATTAGTGCGCGAGTTGCTGAAGCGTGGTCACACGGTCGTCGGGTTTGATCCGCTGTTCGCGGGTGAGGCGCACGATCCGTCGAATCCGGTCGTTCGTCGTCCCGATACGGCGCATTTTGATACGTACAATCGATCGCTTGCGGCGGATCGGATCGAGGATCTGGCGACCGTTACGGGTTGGGCTCGGTTTATCTCGGGGGCTCGGCGGGTCAATCTTGTGGGAATCGACGGCGCGGGGCCGTCGCTGCTCGCGGCGCGGCCGGCGCTTCACTCGATCGATCGGACGGCTGTCGATCTGGCGCGGTTCGATTACGGCGACGGCTCATCGCCGGTTCCCGCCGAGGCTGATTTGGCGGGGATTCTTCAGTTCGGCGGTCTCAAGGCCGCGGCGGCTCTTGTCGCCCCCGCTCCCCTTTGGATCGCGCGGCCGGGCTCGACGTTCGACGCCTCCTGGCCCAAGGCGGCGTATCGCCTCGCCGATTCGAGCACGGCGCTCGTCGCCGACGACTCGCCGACCGACGAGAGCGCGGCTCGGTTCGATCCCGTCGCCCTGGCGAAATGGCTCGATCACGGAGAAATCCCTCAATCCGCTCCCAAATGACGCGCGACGAGAAAACCCGCGGCGCTCCCTCTCGAACGGACTCTTTCAAAGATGACTAGAATTGTTCAGCGAGTTATCTCCAAGTCGATGTTTCGTCGCGAATTGATCGCGTTGCGAATGCAAAACCGACCGATCGAGTCGGGATCGGATCGGGACGCTCTCGGCGGTTTGAATCGATCGCATGCGAAATCGAATCACAAGCTAATCGGGAGGTCTGTTTGATGTCGCGATTCGACGTTGAGATCCGAGGTGCGCGCGAGCACAACCTGCGCGACGTATCGCTGCGGCTGCCGCGGGGGAAGCTGATCTGCATGACGGGTGTGAGCGGATCGGGGAAGAGTTCGCTCGCGTTCGATACGCTTTACGCCGAGGGGCAAAGGCGTTATGTCGAGAGCCTTTCGAGTTACGCCAGGCAATTTCTCGGCAAGCTTCCCAAGCCCGACGTCGATCGGATCGACGGTCTCAGTCCGTCGATCGCGATCCAGCAGAAGACAGGGGGAAACAATCCGCGGAGCACGGTGGGGACGATCACGGAGATCAACGATTTTTTGCGCGTGTTGTATGCACGGGTCGGCGAAAATCGATGCCCTCAATGCGATCGTCCGGTCGCGGCGTTATCGCGTGAGGAGATTGCGGAGCGGGTTTTCGATCTCGAGCTCGGCGCCAAATTCTCGATCCTCGCGCCGATCGCTCGGGGTCAGAAGGGAGAATACAAGGATGTGTTTGCATCGCTTGCGCGAGGGGGGTTCGTGCGGGCGCGGGTCGACGGCCGGATCGTCGATTTGAGCGATCCTCCGCGGCTTGCGCGAAACGTGCAGCACGATATCGACGTGGTGATCGATCGACTGAAGGTCGATCCCGATGCGAAAGCGCGGCTTTCGGAGGCGATCGAGACGGGGCTCAAGCTCGGCGACGGCGCGGTGATCGTCGCGGTGGAGGGCGCCGACGATTTGATGCTGTCGTCGCGTTTCGCGTGTGTGTCATGCGGAATCGGCTTCGACGAGCCGAGCCCTCAGTTGTACAGCTTCAACAGTCCGCGGGGGATGTGCACGAAGTGCCTCGGCCTGGGAATCAGCTACAGTTTTGATCCTGATATGCTTATTCCCGATCCCGATCGATCGATCTGGGAGGGGGCGATCGCTCCGCTCGGTCCGGTATCCGAGTTCGGCAAGTGGCGTAAACACATCTTCGAGGGACTGGCGAAGAACCTCGCGGCCGATCCCGGCGGCGTCGACGCGAAGAAGCTGCTTAAAACTCCCTGGAAAGTGTTGCCGAAGCCGATCCAGGACGCGATTCTCAACGGAACGGGGGATCGTACCATTGTTTATCATTTTCATGGAGGTAAAGGGGGTTGGTCTCATACCGACCGTTGGGAGGGGGTCTCGACCGACCTGATGAATCAATACTTAAACGCATCAAAAGGGCCGCGTCGGTCCGCTTTGGAAAAGTACATGCGAAGCGGGGGGTGCGTCGATTGCGGGGGGTCGAGGCTGAACGCGCGGGCACGAGCCACACGCGTGGGGGGTATGACGTTGCCCGCGATCTCGGCGTGGCCGATCGCCAAGTTCGCGCATTTTCTCGCGGCGCTCGCGGGAAAGCCGACCGAGAATCACGAGCTCGATCCGAGTGAAATACCCGCGCCTTTGGATTCGACCGCGGCGCTCATCGCCGAGGAATTGCTCAAGGAGTTACGGACGAGGACGGGGTTTTTGATCGACGTGGGGCTCGATTATTTGTCACTCGATCGTCCCGCGCCGACGTTGTCGGGAGGCGAGGCGCAACGGATCAGGCTGGCGGGGCAGGTGGGCGCGGGGCTCGTGGGCGTATTATACATTCTTGACGAACCTTCGATCGGTTTGCACCCGCGAGATAATGAACGTTTATTAAATACGCTTAAGCGATTGCGCGATTTGGGGAATACGGTCGTCGTGGTCGAGCACGACGAGGAGACGATGCGTGCGGCGGATCATCTCGTCGATTTTGGACCTGGGCCTGGTGTGAAGGGGGGAGAGGTCGTCGCGTCGGGGACGCTCGCCGAGATCGCCGCCGAACCGCGGAGCCTGACGGGGCGTTATCTTTCGGGGGATCTCAAGATCGCGATCCCCAAGGTTCGCAAGCCCGAAGGGGATCGCAAGCTGACGATCGTCGGCGCGCGGCATCATAATTTAAAAAACATTGATGTTGATATTCCATTAGGATTACTTGTTTGTGTAACGGGGGTGAGCGGATCGGGCAAGAGTTCGCTTGTGACCGATATTTTGCGCGATGCGCTGGCTCGCGATCTCAACGGCGCCGAGAGCGAGCCGGGAGCGCACGATCGGATCGATGGGGTCGATTTGCTTGATAAGATCATCGACATCGATCAATCTCCGATCGGTCGGACGCCGCGCTCCAATCCTTCGACATACACCAAGTTATTTGATCTGATCCGAAATCTTTACACCGAGCTTCCCGACGCCAAGACCCGCGGCTATCAGGCGGGTCGGTTCAGCTTCAACGTCGAGGGGGGCCGATGCGAGGCGTGCCAGGGAAACGGGTCGAACAAGCTCGAGATGGATTTCCTGGCGGACGTCTGGGTGACGTGCCCCGTGTGCGAGGGGCGGCGGTTCAATCGCGAGACTCTGCATGTTCGTTTTAAAGGGAAAAGTATTAACGACGTGCTGAACATGGACGTACAAGAGGCTTTGGATCATTTTTCGAATGTCCCCCGGATCGCGTCGATGTTGCGCACGCTGCACGACGTGGGGCTCGATTACATCAAGCTCGGCCAGCCTTCGCCGACGCTCTCGGGAGGCGAGGCGCAACGGATCAAGCTGGCGCGCGAACTTGTTAAAAGGGGTACGGGCAAAACGCTTTACATCCTCGACGAGCCGACGACGGGTCTTCATTTCGCCGACGTGGGGAAATTGATCGACGTTCTCCGCGGATTTACCGAGCAGGGGAACACGGTCGTCGTCGTCGAGCACAATCTCGATGTGATCAAGACCGCGGATTGGATCATCGATCTCGGTCCCGAAGGGGGTGAACGCGGAGGGTTGATCGTCGCCCAGGGAACCCCCGAGGACGTCGTCGAGATCGAAGAAAGCCGCACCGGGCGTGCGCTTCGGTCGGTTCTCTCGGCCGCCCGGGGAACGAAACGGAAGCAGGCGAAAGCGACGAAGATCCCCAAGAACAAACATACAAAGAATCATTCAGTCATTAATGATCCATCGCTTAAAGAAATATCGATTCAAGGCGCACGACAGAACAACTTGAAGGGGGTCGACGTCGACATTCCGCGGCGGTCGTTGACGGTTTGCGCCGGGCCGAGCGGTTCGGGCAAATCGTCGCTCGCGATCGACACGCTTTACGCCGAGGGGCAGCGTCGCTATGTCGAAAGCCTTTCGAGCTACGCCCGGCAATTTCTCGCTCCGCTTCCCAAACCGAAGGTCGAACGAATCACCGGGCTTTCTCCGGCGATCTGCATCGAACAAAAAACGACGTCGCACAGCCCGCGATCGACCGTCGGAACCGTTACGGAAATATATGATTATTTAAGAATTCTTATGGCGCGATTGGGTCGGGGGCATTGTCCGCGGTGCGGGATCGAGATCGCGGCGCGGACGACCGACGAGATTGTGGAGAAGGTTCTTCATCTACCCGAGGAAACGCGTGTTTATGTGATGGCGCCGGTCGAATTGCGCGACGGCATGGAATATCACGAGCTTTTCGACGAACTCAGGGCGTCGGGTTTTACGCGGGTGAGGGTCGACGGGATCACCTATGATGTCGACAAGGCGCCGCGGAAGACGCGTAACCTGGGACACGGAATCGAGGTGATCGTCGATCGCGCGATCGTACGACGATCAACGCGTTCGAGGCTCGCCGATTCGATCGAAGCCGCGCTCGATCTGGGAAAGGGAGTGGCGCACGTGGCGCGGGTGGGAGACCCCGCCGACGAGTCGCACTGGGACGTCTCGCGGTTCACGCGGCATCGCTCGTGCGACCATTGTCGCCGCGATTTCGAGGAGCTTTCCCCGCATCACTTTTCGTTCAACAGCCCGATCGGATGGTGTCCCGATTGTCTCGGCATCGGCGTGCGGACGGGCGCCGATCCCGCGTCGCTCATCCCCGATCCATCGCGCAGTTTAAATCAAGGCGCAATTACGTGCTGGCCTGAACTCAACGATCGGAACGCGCAGTTTCGCGCGATGATCGCGGCGTTCGCCGAGGCGACGGGGATCGACCTTGACGCACCCTATCGCGATCTTTCGGGAGCGCATCGGCGTGCGATTCTTTACGGCGTGGCGAACCTTAAAGTTCAAGTCGCCGCGGGATCGTCCTGGCCCGCATTCGCATTTCAGTATAAGGGATTGTTCCCGGCGATCGAGGAGGCCGGTCGGGTTTCCTACACGTACCGCAATCGGCTCCACGGCATGGTGGGCGAGGTTGAATGCACGGGCTGCATGGGGACTCGGCTCCGCGACGACGCGTCGGCGGCGAGGTTCCACGGATATACGATTGATCAAATTTGTGGATGGCCGCTTGATCGCGCGCTCGATTATTTCAAGATTCTTGATATCCAAGGAGACGAGCGACGGATCGCGGGGGATTTGATCCGCGAGGTCGTCGATCGGTTGACGTTTCTGGTCGAGGTGGGGCTTGAATATTTGACGTTGAGTCGATCGACGCCGACGTTATCGGGGGGCGAGGCGCAGCGGATTCGGCTCGCGAGCCAGATCGGCAGCGGGCTCTCGGGGGTTCTTTACGTTCTCGACGAACCGACGATCGGGCTTCATCCTCGCGATAACGCGCGGCTTCTCGCGGCTCTCAAACGGCTGCGCGATCTCGGCAACACGCTCGTCGTCGTCGAGCACGATCGCGACGTGATCGAAGCCGCCGATTTCTTGATCGATTTCGGTCCCGCCGCGGGAGCTTTTGGGGGCGAGATCACCGCGGCGGCGCGGCCCGGGGATGTGAAAACAATTGAAACTTCGCTTACCGGGCGTTATCTCGCCGGGAAAGAGTCGATTCCCGTACCGATCGACCGGAGGCCGACCGACGAGAAGGCGCTCGTCGTCAAAGGCGCCACACATAATAATCTAAAAAATATCACAGTCCGTTTTCCGATCGGCGCGCTCACGGTCGTCACCGGAGTGAGCGGTTCGGGAAAGAGTTCGCTCGTCGAGGACGTGTTATGGAAGGCGCTCGCGGCGCGATTGCATTTCGCCAAAGTCGTTCCCGGTTCGCACCAGGCGATCACGGGAGAGCATTTTATCAATAAAGTCATCAGCGTGGATCAATCGCCGATCGGCTCGACGCCGAATTCCAATCCGGCGACATATACCGGTCTTTTTGATTTGATTCGCGAATTGTTCGCCAAAGTTCCCGAGTCGCGCGTGAAGGGTTACACGACACGCCGATTTAGCTTCAATCAGCAGGGAGGACGGTGCGAGGCGTGCGAGGGCGAGGGGCAGAAAAAGATCGAGATGCATTTTCTCCCCGACGTCTGGGTCGTTTGCGAGGTGTGTCAGGGAAAGCGTTACACCGCCGACACCCTCGCGATCTTATATCGGGGGAAATCGATCGCGGACGTGCTCGAGATGACGGTCGACGCGGCTCTCGAGTTGTTTGAAGTGATTCCTCGGATCGTCAAGATTTTATCGACCTTGCGCGATGTGGGATTGGGATATGTTTGTTTGGGTCAACCGTCGCCGACGTTATCGGGAGGCGAGGCGCAGCGGGTGAAGCTCGCGGCCGAGCTGGCGCGGCCCGATACGGGTAAAACGCTTTATATTTTGGACGAGCCGACGACGGGTTTGCACATCGACGACACGCGGAAGTTGCTCGCGGTCTTGCACAGGCTCGCCGATCTGGGGAATACGGTCGTCGTCATCGAACACAATCTCGATGTCATCAAATCGGCGGATTGGATTGTCGATCTCGGTCCCGAGGCGGGGGGAGCGGGGGGAGAGGTCGTCGCGACGGGCTCTCCAGAGGAGGTCGCAGCGAATCCAGCGAGCATCACGGGGACGATTCTCCGCGACGTGCTGAAACGCGATCCGCGTGCAGCCAGACCCGTTTTCAACCCGTTCTCGGAGTCGACGCCAACGAGCGAGATGAGGCAGGAATATTCGAACCGACATGGATCGAAGAATCTCGTCGATCTCAAAAGCGGCGGAATTCCCCTTGTTCCAAACGCACCGCCGCCGTGGCGTTCGAACGGTCGCCGGTGGCACACGATCGATCGCACGGGACGCAACGGCAAGCCGGCTCGGTGGGACGGAGCGATCATCACGCGAATCGTCGATTACGTGACCGAGGCGGGCGATTTCTTGGTCGATTGGTCGAACCAAACGATTGTTCGCGTCACATATAATGAAGAAAGATCGCCGATTTTCCTCGAATTCGGCACGGGGAGCGAATGGATTGTTAAGGTTCGCTTTTATTTACATAAAAAGATTTCTGATCCGCGGTCGTTAGCCGATCGGTTTGGGCTCGAGCCATTTTACAAATGCCGTCCTCCGGTCGCGAGCGTCGAGGAGCGGGTTTCGGTTCGCCCCGCGGGAACCAACCTTCAAGAGGTCGCGTTTGCGTGTCATTCGCTCGCCGACGTTTCGACCGCGGAATTCCAGGCGTTTCTCGATGTGGCGATCGACGATTATAAACTGCGAACCGGCTGCTTCGGCGCCGATCGCGCCGTGGCGTACCGCAACGCTTGCGATCAAGCTGCCGGCGACGAAAGCGCGAATTCCAAGAGGATCAAGGCGTAACGCTATTTACTGCCAAGTAAAATCATAATGTTTTTAAATGTATATTATTCGAATTGATCGGAATCAAGGCGGCGGGATATCTCTCGGCCTTTGCGCCGGGGCGTGAATCATCGTATGATTTGAGAGAACGAAGTGGAGCCGAACCTCGGGCGATTCGATCGAGCTGGGTTTTGAGGTTCCGTGGACGTGGGACGATTATGAACAGACGCAGCCGGGGGCGGGAAATCACGCTCCAAGTTCTTTACCTGATCGAGCAGAATCCCGAGATCGATCCGCTTGAGATCGATCGGTTTATCGCTCGTCGCGTGCGCGAGCCTTGGCTCCGCAGTCTGGTTGAGCGAGCGCTCGTGCGCGATCGTCCCGATGTTTCCCCAAAGACGATCGCGGACATGCTTGACCGGAGGCTCAAATCGATCGAGCAAGGGATTCAAGCGGGCGAGGATCGATCCGCGGGGGAGGGGGAACTCGCCGAGTTGGCTCGTGCGATCGAACAGCGCGAGTTCGTCAAGCGATTGTTCGCGGGAGTGCGGCGAAACCGCCCCCGAATCGATAAAATCATCGGCCGGGTCGCCGAGAACTGGCGGCTCGATCGGATGGCGGCGATCGATCGAAATATCATACGACTTGGCGTTTATGAAATTCTCTTTTCCGAGGGCGACGTCCCCCGCAAAGTGGCGATCAACGAGGCTCTGGAACTCGCCAAGCGGTACAGCACGGCGCAATCGAGCCGGTTCGTCAACGGAGTTCTCGACCGCCTTCCCGCGTCGCTCGCCGACGTTCCTCCCGACGACGAACCGGAAACCAAGAAGACCGAAACTCTTGCGCTCGATCACGATCCCGCTCCGCAAACCAAGGTCGATCGCGAATCCGATCGAGCGGTCGAATCGTGAACATCGAGCACGCGTAATTCTTCCCCGATCTCAATCGGGGGTGGCCGCCGTTCATTCAGTTCAATATACAATATGAGCATAAAAAATTTCTTTGATAAATTAAAGCGCGGACTGGCCAAGACGGCGCGGCTGATCGACGTCCGGTCGTGGTTCGGCAGGAAGGTCGACGCGTCGTTTCTCGACGATCTTGAGGCGCGGCTGATTCAGGCGGACGTCGGGGTTGCGGCGACGGGTCGGATCGTCGCACGGGTGAAGGAGTCGTTCGCCGATAAGACCGCGGGGGAGGATCTGGTCGAGTTTGTGCGGAACGAACTCAAGGAATTGCTCGACGATCCACGGAAATCGAGCCTGACCGAGGCCGAATCGGGACCGACGGTTTATTTGATCGCGGGAGTGAACGGATCGGGAAAGACGACATCGATCGCCAAACTTTCTCAATGGATTAAAGAGCGGAATAAGACGATCCTTTTGGCGGCGTGCGATACGTTCCGCGCCGCGGCTTCGGATCAGTTGGAGGTTTGGGCGGGGCGTGCCGGTGTTGATCTTGTTAAAGGTTCACCCGGCGCCGATCCCGCGAGCGTGGCACACGACGCGTGTGATCGAGCGCTGGCGCGAAAGATCGACGTTTTGATCGTCGACACCGCGGGTCGGCTGCACACTCAGCAGCACCTGATGCGCGAGCTTGAGAAGGTTCGAAATGTGATCGCGCGTAAGATTCCGGGATCGCCTCACGAGGTATTGCTCGTTCTTGACGCGACGAACGGTCAGAACGCGATCCGTCAGGCCGAGGTTTTCACCAAATCGATCGGCTGCACCGGGGTGATCCTGACGAAGCTCGACGGGACGGCGAAGGGGGGAATCGTGGTGTCGATTCGCCAGACGATCGGCCTGCCGGTCAAGTTTATCGGCGTGGGAGAGGGGATCGACGATTTGCAGCCGTTCGATCCCGCGGCGTTCGTCGATTCGCTGCTGGAAATCCCGTCGTCTTCGGGTTAGAAGAGGTCGGGGTTGATCCGATTTTCATCGATCGAAGATCGAGTTGGTCTTGACGCGGTCGAAACCGTTGGTATGGTTGTACTTTTCGTCCACGGAACCGAGTTCCACACACCGAACGTCGAGTGACGACGTTGCATAGCCAGGTTGAATATCGTCATGAATTGTTATCAGGCGAAGGCGGGCGAATTGACCCGTCAATGGTACGTGATCGACGCGAGCGAAGTCGTCGTGGGGCGGCTCGCGGCTCAGATCGCTCCGATTTTGATGGGTAAGCACAGGCCCACGTACACCCCTCACGTCGACACGGGCGATTTCGTCATCGTCACCAACGTTGATAAAGTCGTGTTCACTGGGAATAAGTGGCGACAAAAATCGTATCAACGTTATTCGGGTTATCCAAGCGGTCAACGTGAAGAGGTCGCGTGGAAGTTGTTCCAACGACGTCCCGAACGGATTCTCGAGCTCGCGGTGACGCGGATGATGCCGAAGAATAAAATCGGCCGGCACATGCTGCTCAAGCTCAAGATGTACGTTGGACCGAATCATCCGCATCAGGCTCAAACGCCGATTCCACTGGAAGCGGTGAACGGTCGTCCCGCGGTCGCCGGCGCTCTGTGGGCGCCCGATCCTCAAAAGCTTGAGGAAAGCGGCGAGCGTTTGAACCGCCGCACCGCTCGAATCAAGCAAACCGACGACTCGCCGGCTTCGGCCGTCACGGCGCACGCGCAATCGGCGGTCGCCGAACAATCATCGTCCGCCGAGCCCGCGCACGATCACGCCCCCGCGGCTCACGCCGAGGCGCATCACTCGCAGCCGGAATCCGGCGCGGCTCAAACGGATTCGGCCGAAGCCGATAACGCGTAATCGATTATTCACTGACTGAATCGTTTCGAATCGAGGATTCAACGTCCGATGACGACCGCCGCGACGAAAACTTACATCTGGGGGACGGGAAGGCGCAAGACGTCCGTCGCCCGCGTACGAATCCGTGAAGGAACAGGTGTTTACCTGGTGAATGACCGCGAGGTCGACGCCTATTTTCACGGGGAAATTCAGCGGAACGACGCACGATCGCCGTTGGCCGCGGGGGATCTCGCCGCCCGCGTCGACGTATTCGTGAACGTCAAGGGAGGGGGCGTATCCAGCCAGGCCGGCGCAGTCATGCTCGGCCTCGCTCGCGCGCTCAAGGAATTCCGTCCCGATCTCGAACCCGCGCTCCGCGACGGCGGTTACCTCACCCGCGATTCGCGCATGGTGGAACGGAAGAAATACGGTCATAAGAAGGCGCGCAAGAGCTTCCAGTTCTCCAAGCGATGACGCGCGATCCGCTCGTTTCGTTTTGGGATCATATTCTTACGCATGACGGGGCCGCGCCGAATTCCTTCGGCTCGGTCCTTTTTTTTGCGCCCGGGCATCGTCGGCTCGCGTCATTAACGGCGGCTGCGAGACTTCGGCGGCGCCGTCGTCTCGGCTGGCCGAGTTATATTATAAACATGCAAAGCGATTTTTAACTGCGATTCTCGTTCGTCGCTTCGCCGTATTGCTTGCAAAATTGATCAAGCTTGGCTCGTGAACCGAGCAGGACGATCGAATCCCCCTCGGTCATCGGCTCGTCCCCGGTCGGCGGGAAATCGACCCGACCGTCTCCCTTTTTGATCGCGACGACGACGACCCCCGTCTTGCGACCGACGTCGGCGTCGCGCAATGTTTTGCCGGCGAGCGGGCTCGAAGCCTCGATCGACACCTCGTCCATCTCAATCGCCAAATGCGATCGATGCGTCATCAAATCGATGAACTGCACCGCATAGGGATTGAGCACCAGCGACGTGATCCGCCGCGCGCCGATCGCCGCGGGAAGCACGACGTGATTCGCACCCGCTTGTCGAAGTTTCTTCTGAGTGCTCGGCATCTCGGCGCGAGCGATGATTTGGACGTCGGGCGCCAACTGTCGCGCCGTCAGCGTAATGAAAACGTTGTTCGAATCCGACGGAACGACCGTCACCAGATATTTCGCATGTTCAAGCCCCGCCTCTTGCAACACGCTCTCCTCGGTCGCGTCTCCGAGCACATATAAATATCCAAGTTTTTCGATATCGGTCACGCGTTCGGCCGCCGATTCGACGACGACGAAGGGCATCCCTCCCGCCGAGAGTTCCTCGGAGACGAGCGTTCCCATCCGACCGAAGCCGGCGACGATTGCATGATCTTTAAGCGTTTCGATTTGTCGCCGCACGCGTTGATGCCCCAAAACTTTGCGAATCTCACCCTCGGTCACGAACTGGAGGAAACCGGCCACCATGTACGCCACCGACACGATGCCGAACGTGATCAACAGAATGGTATGCGTCCGTTCGATCACTCCGACGACGGGCCTCACCTCGCTGAAACCGACACCCGACACCGTAATCACAACCATGTACATGGCGTCCGAAAAACTCCAGCCCAGCATCATGTAGCCAATGATTCCAAACGTGATCACGCTGACGAGCGCCGCCAATCCCGTGATAATCCGGCGGACGGATCCCCGTCTCCAGAACGAGCTCTCGGGTTCATCGAGTACGTCCAACCTTGGCATCGAATCTCGACCGCTCGTTTCGGAACCGTATCGTAATCGAATCGCCGCGAGGCGGCCGGCAAGTCCACCCCGGCCATCGAAACTGTAACCCTTCCATCTCGGCTTGTCGATCGAATCCGACCAAGCGACGATCGAGTCGATTCGGACGGAACCGACATATCGTTAACATGCTATTATATAATTATGCTATTGTAACTAAGGACTTTGAAGCGGCGATTATTGGTCTCTTCCGCGGGATTCCGCGCCGCACGATGGATTCATCGCACATCCTCGGCGATAATGTTCCGAATGAGGAACCCGCCGAGCGATTTCGATAACCATCAAGAATCGAACGACGCTTCGCCGCCGCGAATCGCCTGGCTCGTCGTCGCTTTGTTGGTTCCCGTGGCACTCTTGAATTATCTCGACCGACAGATGCTCGCGGCGATGAAGTCGTCGATGATGAACGATATCCCCGATATCGCCACCAGGGCGAATTGGGGAGTCGTCCTCGGTTCATTTAAATGGGTTTATGCGTTGCTCAGTCCCGCGGGAGGTTATCTCGCGGATCGGCTCAGTCGAAGTCGCGTCATCGCCGCAAGCCTGTTCGTCTGGTCCGTGGTGACCTGGGCGACGGGACACGTCCAATCGTTCCCCCAACTCGTCGCCGCGCGGGCGTTGATGGGAATCAGCGAGGCGCTTTACATCCCCGCTGCGCTCGCCCTCGTCGCTCAGATCCACCGCGGCGGAACTCGCTCACGAGCCGTCGGGCTGCATCAAACGGGCATCTACGCCGGAATCATCCTCGGCGGATTCTCCGGATACGTCGCCGACAATCCGACCCTCGGATGGCGATCGGCGTTCATCGCATGCGGATTTATTGGTATTACTTATTCATTTCCTCTCTATATTTTATTGATTCGTTTATGCGATTCCGATCGGCGAACCGGGTCCGAACAATCGCCGAGGAGTCGATCGAATGAGATTGCAAACGACCGTGAGGATCGGTTCGCGTCGCCGTTCGCCGCGGTCCGCGATCTTTTTAGCAATTTTAACTATGTTCTTCTTGTTATCTACTTTACGTTGCCGGCGCTCGCGGGCTGGATCGTCAAAGACTGGATGCCCGATATCCTTAAGGAGCAATTCTCCCTCGGACAGGGAAAAGCGGGGATTTCGGCGGTTTTCTACGTGCAATTCGCGTCACTGATCGGGGTGTTCGCGGGGGGGTGGCTTGCCGACTCGTGGAGCAAGCGATCGCCGCGCGGCAATATTTACATAAGCGCCCTCGGAATGACGTTCTTCCTCCCCGCTCTCTTCGGCGTCGGTACGGCGTCGACGCTCGGGATCGCGATCGGCTTTCTGATCCTCTTCGGGATCGGCTGGGGCTTTTTTGATTGCAATAATATGCCGATCCTTTGCCTGATCGTTAGGCCCGAATTACGCGCCACGGGCTATGGATTCATGAATTTGGTAAGCATCAGTTGCGGCGGATTCGCCGATTGGGGCTTTGGAGCGCTCCGCGATCATCACGTGCCGCTTCCGCTGATCTTCGGCGTGTTCGCCGGCTTTGCGCTCTTATCCGTGGCGATCGTACTCCTCATCCGACCGAATCACCGGGAGTTTCAAACATGACGACTCGTATGTTTCAAGGAATCATCCCCCCGCTCGTCACTCCGTTGCGCGATCGCGATGCGCTCGACGACGACGGATTACAACGGTTGATTGAACACGTGATTGCGGGAGGAGTGAGCGGAATATTCATCCTGGGGACGACGGGAGAAGCTCCGAGCCTCGGTTATCGCCTGCGTCGCGAGCTGATCGGTCGCGTCTGTGAATCGGTTCGAGATCGCGTTCCGGTGCTCGTGGGGATCACCGATACCGCATTTGTCGAATCGGTGAATCTCGCCCATCATGCCGCCGCCGCGGGCGCCGCCGCGGTCGTCCTTTCGACCCCGTATTACTTTCCCGCGGGTCAAACCGAACTCGCCGATTACGTGCGAAACCTCGCGGAACGACTCCCGCTCCCGCTCTTGCTTTACAACATGCCGAGCCTGACCAAAGTTTGGTTCGAGATCGAAACGCTCCGCAAACTCGCCGATATCGACCGTATCGTCGGAATCAAAGATAGCGGAGATGATCTCGATTATTTCAAACGTTTGATCGATTTGCGCGATAAACGTCCCGATTGGTCGATCCTGATCGGGCCCGAGGCGAAAACCGCCGAGGCGATCGGGCTCGGCGGCGACGGCGCGGTCGCGGGAGGATCGAACGTGTTTCCGACGCTG
>JAKBCQ010000587.1 GCA_021807585.1 Planctomycetota bacterium
TATCGGCTCGAGCGCCATGCCGCAGATCGGACACGCTCCGGGCGTGTCGCGAACGATTTGGGGGTCCATCGGGCACGTGTACTTCAACCCCGCGACGGGTTTCGTCGCGGCCGCGGGTTGAGAGCCCGCAACGGGCGTTTTAAGCTTCATCTCCTGATGAAGTGTGTGATCGCGATGTTCTGGATTCGTGGAGTCGCTTCGGCTCGGGTGAGTTCCGCCGTGCGATCCGGGCATGCCGGGCAGGGTGACGATCGCCACGGATTTGGGAGTGAGGAACGAAGCGGGGTTCGCCTGAAAGCGATTCAGGCATGATTTGCAGCAAAAATGATATGTCGTTCCATTCCATGTGAATGCGCCCGCGGAATTCTCGGGGTCGACTTTCATTCCACAGACGGGATCGACGACTAATGCGGGCTTCGATTCGGTCGTCATCACGGATCCTTTCAACGATGTTCCTCAGGCTTCCGCAAGCGATTGCCGACGCGCCCCGGCGGTTTTTGAATCGAGGCGCGGTTTCATCGTTTCGCGACCGCCGGCGGCGTCTGGTCAGACGCGGGAGTCATGCGTTATCCTACGCCGAGTCGACAAGGATCGAAACCGAGAGTCATTTATTCGCCGAGGAGCATGAGACGATGTCGAACACCCCCACCGACGCCGAACTGGAACTTCGCTGCATCAACACGATCCGCACGTTGTCGATGGACGCGGTGCAGGCGGCCAACTCGGGTCACCCGGGAACACCGATGGCGATGGCGCCCGTCGCTTACACTCTCTGGCAACGCTTCCTTCGCTTCGATCCCGCGGACCCGATCTGGCCCAATCGCGATCGGTTCGTCCTGTCGATGGGGCATGCATCGATGTTGCTTTATTCACTTCTACATTTAACAGGAGTGAAAGCCGTCAGCAAGAATTATGAGACGCTCGGCGAGCCCGCGGTGCCGCTCGAAGAGATCAAGCGGTTTCGTCAGCTCGATAGCCATTGCCCCGGGCATCCCGAATACCGTTGGACGAGCGGCATTGAAACGACGACGGGGCCGTTGGGTCAGGGAATCGCCAACAGCGTGGGGATGGCGATCGGAAGCAAATGGATGGCCGCGCGGTTCAACCGACCCGGGTTCGACATCATCAATTTCAACGTCTACGCGATGTGCAGCGACGGCGACATGATGGAGGGGGTTTCGAGCGAGGCCGCGAGCATCGCGGGTCACCTTAGGCTTTCCAATTTATGTTGGATTTATGATAACAATCGGATCACGATCGAAGGCTCGACTTCGCTCACGTTCAGCGACGACGTCGCAACGAGGTTCATCGGCCACGGCTGGAACGTCACCCGGGTGGGGGACGCCAATGATCTTGCTATGCTTACGCGCGCATATGAAGTTTTCAAGAACGAAGCAGGTCGACCGACGTTGATCATCGTCGACAGCCACATCGGCTTCGGGTCTGCGAAACAGGATTCTCCCTCGGCGCATGGAGAGGCGTTGGGAGAGAAGGTGGTCGCGGAGTTCAAGGCGAAGTTCGGTCTCTCGCCCGAGAAATTCCACGTTCCCGAGGGCGTTTACGAGCGATTCCAGGCGGGGATCGGCGCACGCGGCAAGGCGCTCCGCGACGAATGGTTCGTTCTCATCGAGAAGTACAAGGCGGCTTATCCCGAGGAGGCCGAGGAACTGCGGCTGATGCAGCATCGCGAGCTTCCCAAGGGTTGGGATAAGGATCTCCCGGTCTTTCCGACGGACGCCAAGGGGATGGCCACACGGATCTCCTCGAGCAAGGTCCTGAACGCCGTCGCCCCCAACGTACCGTGGCTGATCGGCGGATCGGCCGACCTATCGCCGTCGACGAAGGCGGTGATCTCGGCGCCCGGCGCGGGCGACTTCGAAGCCGGAAATTACGGCGGCAGGAACTTTCATTTCGGCATCCGCGAACTCGCGATGGGGGCGATCATCAACGGCATGGCGACGACCAAAGTGCGCCCCTACGGATCGGGATTCTTGATTTTCAGCGATTTCTCGCGTCCCGCAATCCGGCTCGCGGCGCTGATGGAGATCCCGGTGATTTATGTGTTCACGCACGATTCAATCGGCGTGGGAGAGGACGGCCCGACGCACCAGCCCGTCGAGCAGTTGCCTTCGATCCGCGCGATTCCGGGATTCGTCGCGCTCCGCCCCGCCGACGCCAACGAGGTGTCCGAGGCGTGGCGCGTCGTCATGAACTTGCGCCATGAACCCGCCGCGATCATTTTAACAAGACAAGACGTGCCGACGCTTGACCGATCAAAATATGCTTCTGCGTCAGGTCTCGCCAAAGGGGCTTATATTCTGGCCGATGCGGCGGGAGGCAAGCCCGACGTTCTGCTCCTTTCGTCGGGGAGCGAGGTTTCGCTTTGCGTCGACGCTTATGAAACGCTCAAGGCCGAGGGGATCAAGGCGCGGGTCGTCAGCATGCCTTCCTGGGAGCTTTTCGAGCATCAAGATCAAGCGTATAAAGACAGCGTGATCCCTCCCGACGTCGTCGCGCGGGTCTCGGTCGAGCAGGCTTCCACGTTCGGCTGGGAGCGCTACGTCGGGCTTCAGGGAGCGATGATCGGGATGCACACGTTCGGATCGTCGGCGCCGATCAAGGAATTGCAGAAAAAGTTCGGTTTCACCCCCGATCGCATCGTCTCGGCGGCCAAAGAACAGGTCGAACGAGCCAAAAAATCGAAATCCGGGGCGCGTTGATTTCCGTACGACGACGATAACCGATGAGGTTATGGGAGAACGTCTAACCGATCGCTCTCCTGGCGCGGATTTGTTCGACGCCGCGCGAGAAAAGAACGGTCAATTGCGTGATCTTTTGTTCTATTTATCACGTAATTGTTTGCATACATAATCGGTCGTGAAGATCGCGCGGGTCGTCAATGATCGTTGGAAAAAGGCGCGTAGCGTTCGGCGAACGATTCCGGGTCGTGTTCGAATGGATTATGTTCGGTTTCGGCGACCGATCGAATCCGTTCGAGGACGAGTTGTTCCAATAAAGGATGAGGGCCGAGCGCGGGACCGAGGCGGAATTCGATTTGGGGATAACGCTTGCGCAAGTCGTCGCGCGCCGCGGCGAGATCACGGAGCAGATGAACGCCCGTCGAGAGGAAATAGGGCACAAGCAGCACGCGGTGCGCGCCTCGTTCGACGCACCTCGCTCCTCCGTGATCGATCGTCGGTTCGGCGAGTTCGAGAAACGCGGGCTCGACGATCGGGTAATCGCCGCGTTCGGCGACCCGTGCAACCATCCGCAAGAGGTCGTCGTTTGCGGGGGCGTGTCGGCTGCCGTGCGCGATCAGGAGGACCGCGGTGATCGGTTTGTTCGGGTTGATCTCGCTCGCGTGCTCGTTCATCCATAAATTATAAGCGGAGGAAGCCTTTCCGCCAGATGGACGTCGCGATTGATTCCGTACGATCTTGGAAGCGAGGC
>JAKBCQ010000588.1 GCA_021807585.1 Planctomycetota bacterium
GCTTAAGAAAGGTCGGCGGCTCGATTCGTATAACACCGGCGTTCAATCGAACGGTTTTGACACGCCGATGCGTCGCGGCGAGGCGATCGAACTCGCGACCGCGGACGCGGAGCGGCTCGGCGTTCTGGACGGGGATGTCGTTCGCGTGACTTCGCGACGGGGATCGATCGTCGCGCCGGCTCGGATCGAGCCGACGCTTCGCCCCGGTCTCGCATTCATGACGCTCCACTTTCCCGACGAGGTCGAAACGAATCGGCTGACGATCGACGCGATCGACCCCAAATCGGGAACCGCCGAATTCAAGGCGACCGCGATCCGAGTCGAGAAAATCGTCGATTCGGGTCGGGGGCGTCAATCGCAAGAAAATGGTGATATCCAAATACAAGAATGTTTTCAAACATCATTGGTAACGGGGGCTTGATCGCGGATGGATTTACGATTTATGGACTCCGAGCCGACCGTCGCCGAACGCGGCGCGATCGACGCGGTTTTAGGCGATCGCGCCGCCGATGACGATTCGGTCGAAGGGTCGATCGTATCGGCGATCGACCGGCGCGTCCCGCTCGGAGCGGCCCGGCTTGAAGCCGCCGCGCAGAGGCGGAGCCTGCTGCTTCCGGCGCTCCTGGGGGTTCAATCGCGCCTGGGCCGCGTGAGCGCGGGGGCTCTTAATGAAATTTGCAAGCGCCTTCATGTTCCCCCCGCCGAGGCTTACGGAACGGCAAGCTTTTATGCAATGATATCGCTTGATGAACAACCGCCGATCGTCGTTCACGTCTGCGACGATCTCGCGTGTCGCTCGGCGGGTTCGGAACGGTTGATTCATGAGCTCGAACGAGCGCACGGCGTCGAGGACTCGGTCCGTGCCGGAACGATCGGGACGTGGCGCAAGAGCCCGTGTCTGGGCCTTTGCGATCGCGCGCCCGCGGCGCTCGCGATCGCGGCGGGTGAAACGCCGATCGAGGAGGCGATGGCGCCCGTCTCGGTCGATCAAATCTTGCAAGCCGTGGCGGGGAAGATCGCCGCCGATTCGGCGCCGATCGTGCTTCCCCAGGCGGGCGAGCCCGGCCTCAGGCTGTTGCGCCGCGTGGGGAAAATCGATCCCGCGAGCCTCGACGATTATCGGGCGCACGGCGGCTACGCGGCGCTTCGCAAGGCGTTCGATCTCGGTCCCGACCGCGTTATCCGCGAGGTTTCCGATTCCAATCTGCTCGGCCGCGGCGGCGCGGCGTTCCCCTCGGGACGGAAGTGGGAGGCGGTGGCGAAGGCTCGCGTTCGTCCCCATTATCTCGTATGCAACGCCGACGAATCCGAGCCCGGGACGTTCAAAGATCGCGTCCTGATGGAACACGACCCGTTCGCGGTGATCGAGGCGATGACGATCGCCGCGTTCGCAACAGGATGCGAAAAGGGTTATATCTACATTCGAGGCGAATATCCCCGCGCCGCGACGCGTCTTGAAGCGGCGATCCGCGCCGCGCGGGCGCGCGGATATCTGGGAAGCGACGTCTTGGAGCGCGGGTTGACGTTTGATATCGAGATCAGACGAGGCGGAGGAGCGTATATCTGCGGCGAGGAGACGGCGCTGCTCAATTCGATCGAGGGGTATCGCGGCGAACCGCGCAATAAACCGCCGTTCCCGGTTCAGGAGGGATTGTTCGGCAAGCCGACCCTTATCAACAATGTTGAAACTCTTGCTAATATTATTGATATTTTGTTGTATGGCGGCCTTTCGTACGCTTCGATCGGCGGCGCGGGTTCGACGGGGACGAAGCTTTTTTGCGTATCGGGGCGGGTGGAGAAGCCCGGGCTTTACGAGGTCGAGTTCGGCGCGACGATTCGAGAAGTGATCGCGCTTGCGGGGGGCGTTCGCGAGCGACGCGGAGTGAAGGCGGTGTTGCTGGGGGGCGCGGCTGGTTCGTTCGTCACGCCCGACGAGCTTGATACGCCGCTGACGTTCGAGGGGACGCGAGCGATCGGCGCGTCGATCGGATCGGGGGTTTTAATCGTTTTCGACGATGAACAAGATTTGAAACCGATTGTGACGAGGATCGCCGAATTTTTTCGCGAGGAATCGTGCGGTCAGTGCGTCCCGTGCCGCGCGGGGGCGGTTCGGCAGGAGGAACTCGTCGGCAGGGTGTTCGCGGGGAAGCCGATCGGATCGATCGCCGCCGAACTCGCGCTTCACGGCGAAATCGACCGCGCGATGCGCGACGCTTCGATCTGCGGGCTCGGGCAAACCGCGGGGGTCGCGATCGATTCGGCGTTCCGCAAACTCAAAATCCATCAACCGGAAAATCAATAAGAGGTCATGCGGATATGGAATCAAATAAATCAGCATTTAATAGAAGTGTGGAATTAACGATTGACGGTCGCGTCGTCCGGGTCGCCGAGGGGGCTACGATTTTGGACGCGTGTCGGACGCTCGACGTCGACACGCCGGTTTTGTGTTTCGTCGAGAATATGCCTCCTGTGAACGTGTGTCGCGTGTGCGTCGTCGAGGTCGAGGGATCGCGAACGCTCGTTCCGGCGTGTTCGCGCACGGTCGAGCCCGGGATGAGGGTTCATACCGATACGCCGCGCGTTCGGTTGAGCCGCAAGCTCGTGCTCGAGTTGCTGGGGTCGTCGGTCGATCTTTCGCTCTGTGCGCGGGCGGGGGATTATATCGAGCGTTATGAAGCCGATCCGGCGCGGTTCGGCGCGATCGACCGCGAGAATTCGGCCGGCGATCGCGATTCGGCGCGCGCCGGAAGGCGGCGGGCGGGCGAACCCCGAGCGGTCGCGAGCGTCGCGGTCCCCGTCAAAATTGATAACAACTTGTATATACGTGATTATTCGAAATGCATTCTTTGTTACGCTTGCGTAAGCGCGTGCGGCGAGGAGGCGCAGAACACGTTCGCGATCGCGGTCGCGGGGCGCGGGTTCGACGCGCGGATCTCGACCGAGTTCGCGGTATCGCTTCCCGATTCGGCGTGCGTCTACTGCGGTAATTGCATCGGCGTTTGCCCGACGGGCGCGTTAATGTTCAAATCAGAATTTGACATGAGGTCGGCGGGGACTTGGGACGAGTCGCGGCAGGAGCGGGTCGACACGATTTGTCCTTATTGCGGGGTCGGTTGCGTCTTGACGCTCCACACCCAAGACAATCAAATCGTCAAGGCGACTTCGCCGCTTGACAGCGACGTGACGAACGGCCTGCTGTGCGTGAAAGGGCGTTTCGGCTGGGAATTCGTCCAAAACCGCGAGGGGGATGAGAGCGGGACGCGAAACGGCGAGACTTCGGCGGACGAGTCGGTCTCCGCGATCGCTCGGTCCTCCGCGGGCGAGGCCGCCGCGATCGACTCAATCGAATCCAACCGCGAAACCCGAACCGATTGGAAAAATCAAGGATCGCAATCATGAGCATTGACGTGCGCGAGTATCGAAGGACGATCGGCCTGTTCAGATCGG
>JAKBCQ010000589.1 GCA_021807585.1 Planctomycetota bacterium
ATCAAATAATCCAAATTATCCACGACTTTGATCGGTCGACCGCCGTACGGCGACGACGGTTCGGTCGGCGGCGGAACTTTGCGGCGGATCTCGTCGAGCCGATCCTCGAGGGTTTTGACGATCGATCGCTCGCGGCCGAGCGCCAAACGCGTGAGGATATAAAGCGTCGATCCGTTTTCGAGTTTACCCTCGGCCGCGGCCGCGGCGGAGCGATCGAGCTCTTCGAGCTTACCCGCCCGGCGCGCGGCTTCAATCAAGAGATTCGCGGTCGCCGCGATCTCGGACCCCATGTCGAACCGATCCGATCGACGTCGAAATTCGAGCGGAACGGGATCGCTACGAACGATCCCCGCCAGAATCCGCACCGATTTCCTTTTCTCGGTCGGCAAAGTCCAAGCGCGCAAAATCGCATACCGTTCGTCGGCCGATTTCGCCCCGATCGCCGAATCCATGAGATCTAATGAATTCATGAGATTCATATCTTGATATTGATCGTCTTTAATAGGAGGGAGATCGGCGAGTTCGCCGAGAAATTCCAATCCCTCGGCGATTCGTCCCGCCTCGAAACAGACGCTCGCGGCCTGATCGAGGCGCCGCTTCCGCCACATCAGCCCGCCGCCGAAATAACGCGAAGTCGCGCGATCAAGATCGGCGATCATTTCGCGCAATTGTTTCACGGCGTCGTCGGGTCTCCCGAGCGAAAAATACCGCTTAGATACACTTACATGTGTATTTGTTAAAGTCGGGCTCGCTCCGTTGGTGGCGTCGAACCGTTTGGAGGCGACGCCGAGGATCGCCGCGACGCGAAGCGAAATCGCGGGATCGGGGTCGTCGAGCGAGGGCGCGAGCGCCCGCCAGGCTTTCTCGGCGGTTTCCTCGAGCGTGTCTTTTTTGAGCCTCGCGTCGAAATCGTCGAGAGCCTTCATCAACCTGGGACGATCCCCCGAGGCGCGCTCGATCTGAACGCGAAGCGACGCGGCCTCGATCTCCGAAAGCGGCGATTTCGACCGCGCGTCGACTTTCGCGCGCAAATCGTCGAGCTTGCCGGCGCGCTTCGCCCAACCCGCCAAGATCGACCCGACCCCCGTCGGCCTCAAAAGAACGCTCATCCTTAAAGGACGATCATACGTGAAGATTTCGCTCGGTCGACCCGGCGGGAGAACGACGTCGACGAGAGTTTCGTAAACCTTCGCGGCCGGAACGCCTTTCCGCTCCCAGATCCGCTGTAGATCGTCGATCGCCTGTTGAGCCGCGATCGCTCCCTGCATCATATAGGGATTATCACCTATATTCATTCGATTCGACATCGCACCGGCGTCGTTCATCGCCGCGAGATTCTGGAGCGGAGGGCCTCCTTTCAACGCGTCGCGCACCGCCTGGATCGACAATTCGGTCAGATCCCCCTCGGCGGTGAACTCGGCGTATTCCATCGCCTTCTGGAACCGCTCGAGCGTGACCGCGGTCGAATTCGACGGCAAGCTCGACGATCCTTTCCGCCGAGCCGACGAAGGCGCGGCGACTTTCATCATCACCTGCCGCCTGACGGGCCTGATCGTTCGAATCGATCGCGATCGACCCGCGTTCGATCGCTCGCCTCGTGATCGAATCGAAACCGTCGAATTCTTAACCGTGGATAACCCCGGCTCGATCAGTCGACTGAGATTTTGCTTATCTTTTGTTTCTTTAGAATCGTTTGAATCCGAATTGATGGATTTCTTTTTCGAATCGATCGCCGGGGCGGTCGGATCGGTTTGAGTAGGCGCCGAAGGAGCGTTCGGAGTGGGCGCCGAAACGGGCTTCGACGACGACCGCGACCGCGTTTGCGATTGCGATTGCGATCGAGATTGTGATCGATCCGCGCCCGGTTTTTGATTCTCTTTCACTTTGGGTTCGGGAGGCTTGGGAAGGATGATCGCGAGCATCTCGCCGAAGCGTTTTTCGGCGGTCGTACGATCGTGATGCGCGAGAGCGTCGGCGCCCCATTCGCGCAGCATCGCGAGCGCGAAATTCGAATCGAGCCGGCGTCGAGCGGCTTCCAGAGCGCGGGCCGCGAAGACGTCTCCCTGAGATCGATACGTGTCGATCTTCCAACATCCGCGAGCGACCAGCCAGAGGGGCGTTTGTCGAGCGGCGTCGGCGCGGCGGCGCGCGTTCGCTCGCTCTTTACCCGTGAGCGTTTCAAGAGGATTTTGATCGACGATCTTGGCGAGCGCAGCGAGTTCGCGGGAAATCGCTTCGGGTTTGCCTTCGGCGAGCGCCGCGAGCGCAGCGACGATTCGGACCGAAAGATCGTCGGCGTGATCACGCTCGAGTTTGGCGAGATCTTCTTTGAGCGGAGCGGGAAGCCCCGATCGCCCCGCGGCGGATTCGATCGCGACCGCGATCACGCTCGTGACCTCGCAAACGTCGAGCTCGGGAGGATGAACGAACAGCGCAAAATCGAGCGCCGATCGCGGATTTATATCCGTCTCCCTCACGACCGAGCTTTTTTTCTTGGACGTTTTCGCGGCGGGCTTGAGGAGTTCGCGCACTCCCTCGATAAATTCGTCCCCCTTCAGCAACTCGAGCGTCTTGCTCACCCCCTCGCGCGCCGCGGCGGCGAACTGATCCCTCGTCATCCCGTAATTCACCTCGGTCGAGAACGTTTCCAGCACGGGAAACATCGCGTTGTACATGCGGATCGCGTCGATCGGATAGCCGAGGTCGACGAGTTCGTCGGCCGCGAACTTACATATTTGAATATGCAAGTATTTTCCATATTGCACATCGTAATTGTCGAACGTGTCCTGCGCCGCGAATTCGAGCAATTTCGCCCGCGCCGCGGCTTTGTCGCCGATTTTTTTCAACGCCCTGATGTAGGATCGGCGGGGTCCGTTGAACGGATCGTTCGCGAGCCCCGTGCCGTTTTTGATCACGCGTTCATAAAGCCGTACCGCGAGCTCGGCGCAACGATCGTCGTCTTCGATCTCCTGCGCGATCGACCAATACGCCGGCGCCTGGCCGTAATCCCGGTCGTCTTGCGGTTTAGCTAGAACGTCTTCGATCATTTTGATCCCTTGATCGGGCTCGTCCGAACGGATCGCGATCAGCCCCGCGAGCGCCGCTCCGCCGAGCCATTCGGGATGTTTCTCGACCGCGGATTCGATTTTCGCTTTCAGCTCGCCGAATCGATCCTGCGCCGCGGCGCCGTCAAGCAGTTGCGAAATATCGGATTGTATGCGGCCGTTACCCATATACATACGAATTGTTCCGACGCCGCGCCACGGTTCGACGTGCGCCCGATCGGCGGGAGGCAAGGCGTTCTCGATCGCGACGTCGAGCATCTCGGGAACGCTCATCAAATTGAAATCGCCGAAACTCATCTGTATGTTGAAGCGAAAATCAGGCGTGCGCTTCATCATTTTGCGAAGAATCGCCACGCCGCGGTCGCGATACCGCGTATCGGC
>JAKBCQ010000590.1 GCA_021807585.1 Planctomycetota bacterium
CGGAAGATCGACACCCTCGGCGTTCCCCCCGAACGGATCGAGGCGATCATCAGCCGCGCCAAAAACGCGATGACGAGCCCCGAAAAACTCCTCGGCGGCGCCGACGACCTCATCGCCAAAGCCGTCGTCCCCGTTTACAAACGCTACCAGGAACGACTCCGCGAACAATCCGCGGTCGACTTTGACGACTTACTTGTTCATATCGTAACTATCTTGCGCGATCACCCCGACCTCCGCGCCCGCCTCGACGCCCAATATAAATATATACTTGTAGACGAATATCAAGACACGAACATGGCGCAATATGCGATACTGCGCGGGCTTTCGCGCGATCATCCCAATTTGTGCGTGACGGGGGATCCCGACCAGGCGATCTACGCGTGGCGCGGCGCCAATTTGAACAACATCCTCGAATTCGAAACCGATTATCCAGGCTGCAAGGTCGTCAAGCTCGAGCAAAATTATCGCAGCACCAAAACGATCCTTTATGTCGCCGATTATCTCATTCAGCATAACACGCAGCGCAAACCGAAGGATCTCGTCACCGACAACGCGCACGGCGAGCCCGTCGAAATCTCGGTTTATCTCGACGACCACGAGGAGGCGCGCGGGGTCGCCTCGCGGATCGTCGATCTCACCCGTCACGACGGCTTCTCCCCCCGCGACGTCGCCGTCTTTTGCCGCGTCACCGCGCTCACGCGCAACCTCGAACAGGCGCTCCGCTCGGCGAGCGTACCCTATCAAGTTGTCGGCACGGTCTCGTTCTTTGATCGTCAAGAAGTGAAAGACGTGCTCGCGTATTTAAGTCTAGTTATCAATCCCCGCAACGACGTCGCTTTCGACCGCGTGGTGAACGTCCCCCAACGCGGGATCGGCAAAACGTCGCTCGACCATCTCGCCGAGTGGGCTCGGCGGAAGGGAATTCCCAGGCTCGCCGCCGCCGCCCGCGCGCGCGAGATCACCGAACTCAAGCCCAAGGCGATCGACGCTCTCGTCGATTTCGCCGCGGGGATCGATCGGATCGCCAAACACCCCACCGCTTCGGCCAAAGACGGAGTCGAACGCGTCTTACGCGCCGTCGGTTATCGTGAATACTTGAAATTATCAGCACTTTCCAAGGCCGACGACCGCAACGCCAACGTCGACGAACTCATCACCGCCGCCGCCGAATTCGATTCCGCCAATCGCGACGGATCGATCGCGGGGTTTCTCGAACAAATCACCTTAATGACATCCGTCGATCGCTGGGCCGACGATTCGGGCGCGGTCACGCTCATGACTCTCCACGCCGCCAAAGGGCTCGAATTTCCCGTCGTCTTCATCGTCGGCGTCGAAAATCAATTGTTGCCGCACAGTCGATCGCAGGATCACCCCGATCAGGTCGAGGAGGAACGCAGGCTCTTCTTCGTCGGCATCACGCGAGCGCGCCAAAAGCTCTTCCTCAGCCATTGCGCCAACCGTGTCGTCAAAGGAAGAAGTATGTACGCGAGCCCTTCTCCATTCTTGGATGAGCTGCCCGCCGACGCGATCGTCGTTCGCGATACGACGGGGGGCCGACGCGCGTCAAGCCAGTGGGATTCTCATTCCCATTCCAATACCGATTGGCGTTACGGGAACAATCAGAATCGATCGTCGTACCCTCCCTCGACACCCCCGCAACGCTACGAAAAACCTCGATCGTCGACCGTCAATTTCGGCCTCAAAACCGCGGCCGAGCACGCCGCGGGCGCCTCGGCGGCCGCCTCGCCCCCCGTCGATCTCGATCGTTTTCAACCGGGAGTGTCGGTCCGACATCCCAGCTACGGACTCGGCAGAATCGTCGCGATCGAAGGCGCGGGACCAAACCGCAAGGGGCGGGTCGCGTTCGTCGTCGGCGGCGAACGGACGTTCGTCCTCGCCAAATCGCCGCTGAAACCTATCTAGATCATGGGAGAATGAACTTATGGGTTATCGAGGACATATCGAAAAGGGGATGGTCGTATTGGATGAGCCGCTCGCTTTGCCCGACGGGACGCGGGTACTCGTCGAGGCGCCCGCTCACGAGGCCGAATTTTGGCGATCGAGATCCCTCGCGGAACTCGCAAAGCTTCAAGGGGTTTCCGCGCCGGCAACGACGGCGGATCTTCTGGGAGGCCGGCCTACCGACGAGCTCAACGACGACTTCGAGGAAGACTTTCTCAGGGGTCGTGAACTTGAGGCGCAGCGCCCATGAACGACTTCTTGGTGATCGACACCGATGTGGCGAGTTACTTGTTTAAGAACAGTCCCCGCGCGACGCCTTTTCAGACCAAACTTGAAGGCTTTCGGACCGCCTTGGCGTTCGTATCTGTTGCTGAAATGCTCAAATGGACACTTAAACGTCATTGGGGTCCGCGAAAAATCGAGCAACTCGAATCCGCATTGCGACGCTATGTTGTGATTCCTTACGATCGTGATACGGCTTGGGAATGGGCGCGGGTGACGGCGGCTTGTCAAGACGCGGGCCGACCGATCGCCGCCTCCGACGCCCGGGTAGCCGCCGCCGCTTTACGCCATGATGTGCCGTTGCTTACGAACAACCTCAAGCATTTCGAGGCGACCGAGAACTTGTGCGGGCTCAAACTGATTCGACTATGAACCGACGATAATTGAGGGAATTCACTTATGTTCGAGCGCATTACATTTGATTCACAAATCCTTGGAGGGCTTGCTTGTATTCGGGGTATGCGCATTCCCGTCTCGGTGATCGTCGGTCAGATCGCCCACGGCGCGAGCCTGCGAGAAGTGCCGACCGACTAACCCGACCTTCAACCCGACGATATTCGTCAGGCTTTGAGCTACGCGGCGTGGCTTGCCCACGAAGAAGTGGTCACTGCATAAAGGAATCGGCCGATGAGTTTGCTGGAAGACCTGGGCGTTTCATGGCGTGTGATCGAATGATTGCGCAGGGAGGAATAAGACGCCGTTCACTTCCGCGACGAGGGTTTTGCGGCGATTCCCGACGGCGAGATCTTCCAGAAAGGCTTCTCAGATCAAAGTATCGTACCATCGTTTAACATTGATTTCAGCGAAATACTCGCGGGATCGGTAGGAAGGATCGAGAGCGTCATCCTCTTTCGCCTCCACAACACTCGATCGGAACACGTCATCGAACGGCTGCAAACCGTCCTGAAACAGTCGAGCGCCGAACTGACAGCGGGGGCGATCATCGTCGTTAACGAAAGTCGACACCGCTTCAGTAAATGACCGATCGGCTCCGATAAACAAGTCATCATACTATATTGATTGAATCACGCAAAGCATATTAAAAGATTTCGTCGGGTTCGAGGCGTCAATTCCGTCAGGATTGGACCGAGATTGAGTGCTTGATGCGCGTAAGATCGCGCGGTACGATTCCAAGCATTCATGTTCCGATCGACTTCGTCTATCGGGTACAACCATGGAACTCGTGCGCTCCAAGCGGTC
>JAKBCQ010000591.1 GCA_021807585.1 Planctomycetota bacterium
CCTCCCACGAGCAACCACCCCGGCGGCGTGAACGTTTGCATGGCCGACGGGTCGGTTCACTTCATCAAAGACTCGGTCAATTACATCACCTGGTGGGCTCTTGGAACCCGCAACCAGGGCGAAGTGATCGATCAAAGCACGTATTGAGACGCGGCTAAGCGATCATCAAGCAGTCGGTTTGGCGATCACGATCGCGGCGGGAGCGATTTGCTTTCCGCCTCGATCCTTTTCAGTTTGACGATCGAACGGCGATTGCGTCGAATCTTCGCGACCGATTACGCCGCGGCGGCGAGGCTGAGACTCACGCTCGAGTTCGGTCGTGGGTGAAGGTTCTTGAAACCGAATCGATCATCCACAATCGACGATCGCGAGCCGATCGCGCCTCGATCAATCGTCACCCATTGGGCGTTCATGCTCGCATCGACGCCGATCGACGCCGATTCGGTTTCATTAAATCAACAAAACATGGGCATAATATCGTTTTTTCCCGATGTAACTTTTTAACATCAAGTGCGTTACGCAACTTCTGTTTGAACCGCGGCGGTTTCGGCGCCGATCGGTACTATTACAGTTGTTAATAGAAAAGACGTCTGGTTGTTCTCGTGGAGTTCGACATCGAGAGGAACGACCGCGGATGCTTGCTGGAAATCTCATGGGTACTCGCTTGTGACTCGGCGACCGCGGATCTGGTGTCGCGCTTTCGAACACGAACGCTTAAAAGCGAGGCGAGCGGCGACCGATCAGGATCGATTGCGACGGGTCTTGAAATTCGCGAGGAACTCGCTGTTTTGGCTTTGAAACGCAGAGGAATGGTGATCGAATCCGATTCGAATCGGCGGTGAAGATGGTTCGGCGCCGATTGTGCATTTGATGTGAAAGAGGTTCTTGAGCGTTCGTTTACGGTTATTTTGGTTCGGTCGAGGAATCGTTAGTTTTATCATGATTATGCTGATCGTTCATCGGAATTTGGCTGAGGGAGGAGAAATGCGGCCGAATGTTCGACAGGCGACGCTTTAATCTGTTGATCGGGCCGAGTTGGAGAAAATGTGATTTTTCGATTTTTTTCCTTGTCGACCTCGGCTCTGATCATTAGAGTAACTTATTAACGGGGGCGGGCTTTCCAACCGAAACCAATTGGTGGTTTCTGAGAGGCGCGCACGCGTTTCAATCATCGATGTCGTCTTTCGACGACCTGCACGATTCGGTTGACTCTTTCTTACTTTCGTTTCCGATACGCCGGCGACCGGGTCGTTTTCCACGATTCGCGGGAGCTATGGCGCTGTATTGTCGCATGTTCACAACATGTTCGTCATACCTTGTTATAGATAAGGACGAAATCATATGAAGCGGAGGCGTGGTTTCACGCTGATCGAGTTGTTGGTCGTCATCGCGATTATCGCGGTGTTGATCGCGCTCCTTTTGCCCGCGGTTCAGCAGGCCCGCGAAGCCGCCCGGCGGGCGCAGTGCACGAACAATCTCAAGCAATTGGGGTTGGCGGTGCATAATTATTTATCTCAGAACAACGTATTGCCGCCTCATGATATGTATCCGACGACTTCGGATATCGGCTGGGGCTGGACGTACGGCTGGCCCGTGGCGCTGTTGCCGCAGCTCGACCAGCAGGCGATGTTCAACGCGTTCAACTTCAGTTGCGGAATCTTCGGCAACGCCAACGGAGCGGGACCGACGCCGGCCAACACGACGGTCGGTTACGTTCAATTGGCGACGCTTCTTTGTCCATCGGACGGGGCGTTCCAGCGTCCCGGAGCGCCGTGGGGTACGCAAAATTACGTGGGCAATTACGGCGGCCCCGGACCGATCCTGATCGGTACGGGAACGATCGTTCCGCTCGCGCAGCCGTTGGGCGTTTCGTCGTTCGGCCCGGTGGGGATGGAATCGATCAACGATGGTTCATCGAGCACGGGGCTCTTCAGTGAACGGCTGCTCGGCATCAACGGCGGTCAGACCGTTTACGCCGGTCAAACCAAGAACATGGCGCTGCGCGGCGTGTATCTAAACACGATGTCGGGAGTCAATCCCAACAATTGGGGAGGGGGATACACGCAGGCGCAAGCGTATGCGATTCTTCAAAAGTGCAACAGCCTTCCGGGAACGATCGGAAGCACGTGCACCTGGGGAAACGGGTACGTTTGGGTGACGGCATACCCGTGGTATATCTCGACCAACGGATATAATCACTTCGGTACGCCGAACAAAAACTCGTGCGCCGATCCCAACGACGCCCAGTCCTGGTTCGTCAATTCGCACGGCGTCGGACCTCCCACGAGCAACCACCCCGGCGGCGTGAACGTTTGCATGGCCGACGGGTCGGTTCACTTCATCAAAGACTCGGTCAATTACATCACCTGGTGGGCTCTTGGAACCCGCAACCAGGGCGAAGTGATCGATCAGAGCACGTATTGAACCGTCGAGACAATCCGATCGACGAGGATCGGTTGATGTGATCGCGCGGAGGCGAGAGGCGTTCTCTCGCCTTCGTTTCTTAACCCTCCAGAACCCGAGCGATCTTGATCGAGACACTTCATCCCCGCGATCGGATCGCGTATCATGCCGTCGATTCCAACCGCTCGCGGTTCACGCCCGGGCGCGCGAATTCGATCGGTATCGACGATTCAAGAACTAATACAAGGAACATCATTCTATGAAAAGGTTATTGATCGGATCGGCGTTCGCCGCGATTTTGGTCGTCCTTTCGGGCTGCGACGGCGGCGATCTGAAGGAAGGGACGTCCAAGGATGCGTCGAAAGGTTACGTTCCTCCTCCTCACCTCGCCGCCCAGAACAAGGATCAATACAAGGAGCAGATGGACAAAATGGCCAAGGGGGCGAAAAACTTCGGCAAAAGCTCGCCGATTAAGGGCGCCGCGCCGCCGAAACGTTGATCGCGCGATCGCAAATTCGATCGGACGACCCGGCCTTACGCGATCGCGTCTCCCGTCGAACGACGAACCTCTCCCGAAGACCCGAAGCTCGATTGTTTTTGTATTTATAATAGTATAGAAACATATGCGGGCTTCGGATTGAAAATCGAATTCTGAGAATCCGGTACGTTACTTGAATAAGGTCATCATGATGAAACGACTGTATTGGTTCGCCGCACCGATTTTGATTGCTTCGGCGATGACGGGTTGCGACGACGGCAAGGGAACGAAGATCGAAATCGGCTTCCCCAAGGGGGTCGAGGGATTTCATCCTCCCCCCGGAATGGGCGGCGGTCCCGTCGCGGATTCGAAGTCGAAGGAACCCGCGGCCAAAGACGGCGAAAAGAAAGCGGACGCCAAGCCCGCACCCGCGGCGACCGAACCCGCTCCCAAAGGCGACGCCAAGCCCGCACCCGCGGCGACCGAACCCGCTCCCAAAACGGACGACAAGCCCGCCGAAAAAGACGCCGCGCCCAAGAACTGACGCGGAATG
>JAKBCQ010000592.1 GCA_021807585.1 Planctomycetota bacterium
CAGATAACCGATCAGTTGATAAAAGTCGGTCTCGGCGATGCGATCGGCGTGATCGGCGGGCATGGGGGAAAGTTGAGCGGTTGCGCGTTCCTCGATTTGATCGGCGCGGACGCGAATTTCCTTCCCCTGAGCGTCGGCGACGACGACGATCGCGCCTTCTTCGCGGAGAACGAGCCCCGAAACAAGTTCGCCGCTTTTGAGCGCCAGGTTCGTGACACGGAACGTTTGATCGACATTTCGGTTGGGGTCGAGGATGTCTTCCATCAGGCGGTCGACGCCTCGAACGCCGATCCCTTCGAGTTGGGGGCCGATCCGCGCTCCTTTGCCTTGAAATTGATGGCAAATCGCGCAGTTCTTTTCGAAGACGAGCCGGCCAGCCTCGGGATCAAGTTTATCTTTATATTTTGCAAAGCCTTCACCCCGCTTTTTGAGCAGTTCGACGATGCGGGAATCGGCGGGAGGAAGGTTTTTCGTGAGCGCGGCGATCCGCTCGCCAAGTCGACTAGGCTTCGCCTGTTCGAGCCGGACCGCGACGGGACGCTCCTGAAGCAGCCTGGGCGAGGCTTTCCCCGCCTCGACGGCTTTGAGCAGCGCCTCGGCGCCCGCGGGAGAGCCCGCGATCTGAAACGCGATCGTCGCTTGCAGACGACCCGGAGCGGTCGGTAACGCCGAACTCAAACGGTCGATCGCCGCGGGACGATTGATCCGCGCCAATTCCCCCGCGGCGGTCTCACGAATCGAGATCAACTCGCTTGAATCATTCAGCATGCGTGAAAGCGAATCGATCGTCGCGGCGGGATCAAGATCAACAAGCGCCTTGATCGCTTGAACGCGGCGCGGGTCGGGCTTCGATTTATCGCCGGCGATCCGCTCGATCGGGTCGCGCAATTCGCCGAGTTTGAGCGATGAAGCGAGATCGATCGCCTGCGACGAGCGATCGTCGGACTTCGCTTCGAAGAGCCGCGTAGCGGTCGCCAGAGCCCAAGACCTTACTTCACCGTCGATCGCGGCGCCGCGCTCGCGAAGCCCGCGCTCGACCGATCGGACGAGCGTCGATTGAACGGAGAGATCCTTTTTGTGATATTCACGCGCAAATGTTAAAAGATCGCTTAGATGTTTTGGATCAAGATATCGCGCGATATGGCGAATCGTATCGGCGAGACGATCGATCGGAGCGGTCGTTTTGGATAAATAATCGAGCAGGAATCGAGCCGAGGCGGGGGTCGGCGCGCCGAGCGCGCAGTCGGCGATCGCGCGAAGGTCGGAGTCGTCGAAACGTCCCGTCGCGATCTCTTTCCACGCCGAATCAATCAATAATTGATCGCGCAATGCTATCCGCACGACATGAACCAAATGCGTGTCGTCCTTGGGGACGGCGCGGCGAAGATCGAGCAACGGCCTGATCGAGTCGGGGCGAGCGTGGCGGCCCAGCGCCTCCGCCGCCGAACGCTTAACAAACGCGTCTTCATCCTTGAGTCCGTTAACCGCGAGGGTTCGATCGGGTTCGGATAGAGTCGGGATCTCGCCGAGGATGCGCATCGCGTGCGTCCTAACCCCTCGATCGGGGTCGGACGCCGCGTTCTTCAGAATCGCGTCGTCAATCGCTCCCAGTCGTTCAAGGATCCAAAGCGCGTGAATTTTTTCATAAGCATTCGAGGACGAACGCGCAACGACGCCGCTCGCCGCGGCTCGAACGTCGGCGCCGCCGCGTTTGACGAGCTCGTTCGCCGCGGTCATCCGAACGACCAGATTCGGATGCGATAAATCGTGGATCAAATCGGTGAGATTCGCCTTCGTCCAATCGGAGCGAGGGGCGATCGCTTTCCGCTTCCCGTCTTCACCGCGGTAAACAATCCGCCAGATCCGACCCCGCTCTCGGTCGCGGCCGGGGTGCGTCAGAGGAACCTCATAATGTCCAATGATTCGATTGTAAAAATCGGCTACATAAATCGCGCCGTCGGGCCCGATTTCAAGATCGACGGGGCGAAACCAGGGGTCGTCGCTCACAAGAAAATCGGCCTGGGGAATCGCCAGAAGCGTCGATCCGTGCTTCTCGAGTCGGTCGAAATTGATCCGATTCGTCACGACGTTGCCTATCATTATCGTATCTTGATAAGATTGAGGGAATTGATCGGCCGCGTAATAAACGATCCCCGAAATAGCAGTCGACCCGTGATCGTGCGTCATCATCTCGGGTCCGAAACCAAGGCCGTCGTCGGGCTTGCCGAAGCTTGGATAATACGCGCCGCGAAGAAGTTGATAGATCGGCCTGCTATGACAATCGCACGAAAACAAATTCCCCAGCGGGTCGAACGCGAGCCCGAACGGATTCACCTGACCGTGGGTGAAATACTCGACGTGCGATCCGTCGGGCCTCATCCGATACACGTTTCCAGATTGCATCACAATTTTTTTCTGATCACTTCCCGAAACGGTCGAAGTGTTCGAGAAACCGTGGCACGCGTAGATCCAGCCGTCGAATCCCTTGGTGAACGCGTTCGTCATCCCGTGCGTGTCGGCGAAGGCGAACGTCGCGTAAAACACGTCGCGCCGGTCGGCTCGACCGTCGCCGTTGGAATCGACAAGATGAAGGATTTGAGGGATGCTATGAACAATTGCGCCGTCGTCTACGGGCATGACGCCGATCGGAATGTTCAAACCGTCGGCGAACGTGACGATCGATCGCGCACGACCGTCGTCGGCGAAATCACTTAATACTTTCAGAGCGTCGCGCGGTTTAACTCCGGGCTTCACAACCGGAAACGGATATTCGACCGTCTCGGTCACCCACAACCGCCCCTTGGCGTCGAACGCGATGTTGAGCGGCTTATGAATCTCGGGCTCGGCCGCGACAAGCTCAATATCAAAGCCGGGTGGGAGATGAAAAGCCTTCCGTTCGTCTCCCGGGGTTCGTGGATCCGTCTTCGCCACCTGAGCCGCGAAAGGATCGTCGACGCGCCGAGCCTCCTCGGCATCAACCCGCGTAATCAACGCCGGAAACACGATCGAAAACGAAGAAATAACGACACGAATAAAACGACGAAAGCTCATGGATCGCTCCGGCGGGATCGTTCGGCGGGAGTTCGCACGACTTTAAGGTAAACCGCCGACGTCGCCGAAAACAACCCCTTCGCGACCACGATTCGACGAAAAACGACGAGCCGAACGCTCCGCAACGGTTCGCAATGCGGAAAGCCGACGAAAGAATCTCGGAAAAGATAAGTCGATCTCGAGATTCGCCGCGGCGATTGATCAATGGCGACTAATTAATCCAACGTGATCACATTATTATTTCTTAAACTTGTGTATTCCGACACATTCGTTAAGACGCAACGGTCGCGTCGCGCGTTCGTACTCGTCGCGCTCTCAGGCAAAACGAAAACGGCGGCGCGGGGTTCGCTTCCCGCCCGGCGATTAGGGCGCGTGTTCGTCG
>JAKBCQ010000593.1 GCA_021807585.1 Planctomycetota bacterium
GAGGTCCGTCCGGTCATGAACTTGCGCGGGTTTTTTAAGAGCGAAAGAATCATCGGATCGTCTCCGTTGTCGTCGGATCGGGAACGGGGCGGATTTCCACCAAATTATCGAAAAACGTGGCGCCGCCGGCCATATCGGCGAGAGCCTGCGAAGTCGTTCCGTTGACGTTCAACCCCCCTGGAACGAGCTTGTTCCAGTGGATCCCGAGCGCGACCGCGACTCCCCTTTGTACCGACCCTTTCAGCTCGACCTTGGCGAAAAACCGGCCGCGATTATTATGAACCTCAACCCAATCGCCGTCGCTCACGTTTCGTGCGTTCGCGTCTTCGTCGGCGAGTTCGATCGTCGGCGTCCGCGCGATTGTTGAACGCCTTGAATCGCCGGCGAACGTCGAGTTGAGGAACTCCGATCGCGGCGGGCTCACAAGTTGAATTGGAAAACGCTTCGCGAGTTCGGGACGCGTTAAAGGATCTTCATGCGGCGGCGTGTATGTCGGCAGCGGATCGAACCCGTCGCGCTCCATCCGTTCGCTGTAAAGCTCGCATTTGCCCGAAGGGGTCGGAAAAATCCCGGCGGCGAACGGAGCGAATTCGGCGTCGAGATTGAGCCGAATCGACCCCTGGGATCGAAGCCGATCGAGCGTAATTCCGGCGAGATTGGGACCCCCGTCGAGGAGTTCGCGGATCAGCGTTTCGTCGTCCGGGAAGGTCTCGGCGTCAAAACCCAGCTTCGCCGCCAGGCCGCGAAAAACGTCGTTGTTCGAGCGACATTCGCCGATCGGGGCGATCGCGGGTTCGTTGTACATCACATAATGATGTCCATAAGATCCGTGAACGTCTTCGTGCTCGAGCTGAGAGGTCGCGGGCAAAACGATATCGGCGTAATCGACGGTGTCGGTCGCGAACAACTCGTGCACGACCGTGAACAAGTCTTCGCGCATCAATCCCTCGCGAACCTTCATGAGATCGGGGGCGACCGCCGCGGGATTGCAATTGTAAACATATAACGCTTGAACGGGAGGACCGGGAAGTTCGCCCGCGAGCGCAGCGCCCAGCGAGTTCATGTTGATCGTCCGCGTTTCGGGGGGTGAAAGATCGGGACGAGTTAGCGCGTTCATATTAAAATCGAACGCCCCGCTCGTCGTCAGCAGAGCCCCTCCGCCGCGGTCGCGCCACGCTCCCGTGAGAGCTGGAAGGCACGCGATCGTCCGCACCGCCATCCCGCCGCCGCCGTGCCGCTGGAGGCCGTAATTGAGGCGAATGAGGCTCGGGCGTTCGGCGGCGTATCGCCGCGCCAAGAGTCCGATCGTCTCGGCGTCGATTCCGGTGATCTCCGACACACGATCGAGCGGATAATCGCCGATCGCACGCGCCTTGAGCTTGTCGGCGCCGATCGTCGCGCGATCGAGATATTCGCGATCCTCGAGCCCTTCGCGAAAGATCACGTGCATCATCCCGAGCGCCAGCGCCGCGTCGGTCCCAGGACGAATCGGAATGTACCAGTCCGATCGAGTCGCCGTCGGGCTCTTGTAAGGATCGATCGTTACGATCGTCGCCCCTTTCTTCCGCGCCTCGATCATCAAGCTCCATAGATGGCTGTTTGTATGTACTGTATTCGATCCCCAATTAATGATCAATCGACAATTGGGAACGGCGAGGGGATCGGCGCCGAGTTTTCCCGTTCCGAGCGTGTATTCGTAGCCCGCGCCTCCCGCCGAGGCGCAGATTGTTCGGTCGAGCTTCGACGCGCCGAGGCGATGAAAGAACCGCCGATCGAGGCTGTTCGCCTGCAATTTACCCATCGTGCCGTAATAGCTGTACGGGAGGATTGCTTGCGGGCCGTGAGGCGCAGCCGCGATCGCGGCGAATTGCTCGGCGATGCGAGTGAGAGCGTCGTCCCACGCGATCGGCTCGAAGCGCCCTTCTCCCTTGCGCCCAGTGCGAATGAGCGGCCGAACGAGCCGATCGGTCGAATAAACGCGATCGAGATAGCGCGCCATCTTGCCGCAAAGGAAGCCGCGCGTGAAAGGGTGATTTTTATCCCCCCGCAAATCAATCGCCGCGCCGTCGCGCACCTTCACGGTCATCCCGCACGTGTCGGGACAATCGAGCGGGCAAACGCATTTTATGATCTTGTCCGTCGATAAACTCATATAATTATATATGTATCAATAATGAAGCCGATCCCGAATCCTTTGATCTTATTTTCCGCCCCTCGCGTTCAATCGTTCTCGAAGACGCGCCGTTCGTCGACCCTCCGCGGCGCTTGCTCGCCCGCCAAACCGATCTCACGCGACCTCAGCCGATCGACCAAGAGGATCGCGACGATCGTTTTGGCGTCGACGATCTCTCCCGTTAAAACGCGTCGCACCGCGTCGTCCCAGGGAAGAATCACCGGCGTCAGACGTTCGTCGGGCTGATGCTCGGTTTCGCCGAGCGTCAAATCTTCACAAATATACAAATACATGCGTTCGTTCATCACTCCGGGAGAGACGAACCAATCGGCGACGGGGCGCACGATCCGCGCCGCGTATCCGGTCTCCTCGCGCAGTTCTCTCACCGCGGTCGCGTCCGGGCTTTCGTCCGCGTCGATCGTCCCCGCGGGAACCTCGAGCAGCTCGCGATCGATCGTATATCGATAATTGTTCACCAAACAGACATGATCACGATCGATAAACGGAACGAGCGCGACCGCGCCGCGATGCAGAACGACCTCGCGCGTCGTCTCACTCCCGTCGGCGAGCCGAATCGTCTTGAGCGCCAGATCAATCTTCCGACCCCGGTAGATCGTCCGCGTCGCCTCGGTATCGGTCAAAGATTCGCGCATAAGTGATGATTTCGATTCAAGAGGTTTAAAGCGTTTTGCGATAATCCTTCCACGCGACCTCGAAGCGATCGATCGCGTCGCGAAGAACGTTTTCCTCGACCGCGAAGCAAAGCCGTACGTGCCCTTCCCCCCCCGCTCCGAAAGCGCTTCCGGGCGCGACGCCGAGGCGGTGTTCGACGACCAATCCTCGGCAGAACGCGAACGAATCGGTTAATCCATCGAGCCTGGGAAAAACGTAAAACGAACCCGGCGGCTCGGCGAGGACGATTCCAGGAATCTTCCTCAGTTTATCGATCGCGATCCGCCGATGCCGTTCGTAGCGAAGCCTGCTTTCGGCGACGAACGACTCTCCCTGTTCGAGAGCCGCGAGCGCGGCGCGCTGGGTAAAACCCGCGGCGTGACTTACGACGAACTCTTGTAACGTTTTCAGCCGATTGGCAGTCTCGGCGAGCGCGATCGTATAACCGATCCGCCAGCCCGTCATGCGATACGTTTTCGAAAAACTCTGAGTGACGATCGTCCGTTTCCGCGCGTCGGCGATCTCCCACGGGCTGGGAGCGATTTCGCGATCGAAGACGAGCCTCGGGTGCACGCCGGCGGCGAG
>JAKBCQ010000594.1 GCA_021807585.1 Planctomycetota bacterium
GTCAAGCGGCCGAGCGGGCCGATGTCGTTCGGCGGTCGTGTGATCGATCTCGAAACGAAAAAGCCGATCGAAGGGGCGAAAATCGTCGTCAATCGCTTCATCCCTGGAATCGATCGCAAGGACGCGCCCGCGTGGGTCGGCGACGAAACGCTAAGAAGCGACGCCGACGGCCGATTCACGCTCGCGTTCACCGCCGAGCAAATCGCCGAGACCGGAGTCGGATTCATAATCTATTTCGATCATCCAGATTATATCAAACGACGAAGCCGACGATCGTCGCTGATCGAATTCATTCGATCGATCGAAGCCGGAGAGAAACCGTTTTTTGAAACGATCTTTCTTGAACACGGGCTCGAGTATTCAGGCGAATTCGTCGATCCCGAGGGTCGAGCAGTTCCGAATGTTCATCTGCATTTTGATACTTATGGAATGAGTGATTATCATTACAAAGATTATCCTGTAAATGATACGACCTCGGACCTTCAAGGCCGATTTCGCGTTCGATTATCGAAGACTCGTTTGTTAAGAATGTATGCGACACCCTCCGAACACGCGACGTATTACGCGTTTTACGGGACGCATGATTTCGATCATCCCAAAGACGTCTGGGCGCAGACGGATCTCGGTCGGATCACGCTGGAACGAGGCGTACGCGTTTCGGGAAAGTTGATCGGACTCGACGGTAAACCGCTAGCGGGAGAGAGCGTGGAAATCGTCGGGCGATTGAACGCACGAGCCGGCAGAACCGCGACGACCGCCCTCGACGGATCATTCTCGTTCGCTCCGCTAACTTCGAGTTCATATATCATCGAATCCCGGGGTCGAGGCGAGGAGGCGGGAGAGGATCTGATCGAAGAGAATTCACACCGCTCAGAACGTATTATAAAACCTGTTACTATTGATTTGAAGAACACCGACGTTTTTAAAAGCGTCGAACTTCATGAAAGCCCGTCGATTCGATTCGCGGCGAGATTCGTCGATTCCAAAGGGCGATCGACCCGAGGATACAGAGTCCATATCCGAGGAAACTTTCCCGGCGAGCCCGATCTGGAAAACCCGCGTTTTGAACAGCTCGACGGCCCTGTCGACTTTCTACCCACGGTCGACGGTAAGCCGTTGTTGAAGGGTCCCGTCAAAACGCCTCGAAAAATCATCTGGAACGTTTATGCGAATCCCGATCATGAAGGAAAGGTGCGTTTGCGCCTGCCAAAAGGGATCTACAACTTTAAAGCTGAGACGTTTCCTGAAGATTCTGAGATCGGTTTAAGAACGCGAATTGATTCGAAATCTCCGCCGATATTTTGGGGGAGAATCAATTCCGGGTTCGTTGACTCGGATCTAACCGATGTTCAATTTATATGTTATCATTCTCCTCAGATTCTATTACATATTAAAACAGACGGTGGAGAGCATCTTCCCGAGCCGATATTTCGATTCTGTTCTTTTGTCGATAACGGAGGAGGTTATGGAGAACGATTCGAAGAGATCAAACCCGGAGAGTATCGGACCGTTTCGATCTTGCCCGATCTCGAATACGAGATTTCGGCTTACGCTCCCGGTTACTTCGCATCGAAGATCCCTCACGTCAACCTGCCCGAAGGCGCCTCGGCCGAATACACGATCCGGCTCAAAAAGAAGCCCGAGCCCGCCAAGATCGGCGACGCCGCGCCCCCGTTCACCGCCAAGACGCTCGACGGCCGGACAATCAATCTCATAGATTTCAAAGGAAAGTATGTGCTGCTTGATTTTTTCACCGTCATGAATCGCTCGGTATTGAGTGAAGCACTCATTCTTAAAGACATCTCCAAGAAATTCGGCGACGATCCACGATTCGCGATGATCGGTTTCAGCATAGATCGCGATTTCGATTCGGCGAGAAAGATCGCGAGCGACAACAAGCTGGATTGGCCGCGAACCGTTCTGATCGAAGGCACGAACGACCCGATCGCCGCTGCTTACGGCGCGAACGATTATCCCTCGATCTATCTCGTCGATCCCCAGGGAAAGCTTATCGCCAAAGACCTGCGCGGAAACGCGATCGAGGCCGCGGTTTCCAGGGCGCTTGGAGAAGTTAAAAAATAATGATCTTGTAACATCTTCATTTTTTATGAATGATTTATTTTTATTATCTATTTAATTCGCGGGACTCGCTTCGACCCGCGGAATCAACCGCCGGCGAATCGCTTGATTCGTCGAGCGGAATCGATCGATCGTCGACTTCAACTTTCCAAGTCGTCGTTGACCCGAGGACGACGATCGGTCATCTTCATACGATCGGGCGATTGCGGTTGAGCCCGCGTCGGCGCCTCGCCGAGACGTTTTTCTCGAGTTCGGCGGACGTCTCGTCGTCGTCTTGCAATCGTCCCATAGATCAAGGATTCTCGCGATGGACCAGACGATTGTCGCGCAACTCATTCGCAAGAACAATCGCGTGACGACGGCGACGGGAGGGATTTTGATCCTCGCGGCGCTCGGAATCGCGACGATCAGCGAGCGATTCTTGAGCAACGCGCTCCGCGGGCCTTTTCCCATCGATAACGCCAAATTGATCGCGATCGCCGATCCCGCCAAGCTCGACCGCCATTTCGTCACGATCGTCCCCGACCGAGCAGTCGAAACGGGTTACGGATTCACCGAAAAAGGGAAGATCGTGGCGCGTTACCTGATCCTGATCGTCAATCAGCGGGCGCTTTTGACAAAAGTGGGCGCCGACGAGCCGATCCTCGCCTCCTACTCGGGCCGCCTCACGCGTTATTCCGAACTCGAACGCAACAAGGTGATGGCCGAACTTTCGGTGCAAAATCCGCGCTTGCTCGAATTGAGCCTCCCGTTCGTCCTCGATTCCCATTATCGATTCAAATTAAATGGATGGATTTTAACGTTGATCATTGCGCTCGGGGGAATGATCGGCGTATCATTGATGGCGCTCGCGTTATCGAGATCGCGCGAGATTCGCAGGCATCCGTTGGCCAAAACCCTGGCGAAATACGGCGATCCCGACGAGATCGCCGCGGCGATCGATCGCGAGGCCGCGGAAAACGGGGTCGATTTCGGCGACGCGTGGGTGACGAACACCTGGCTTGTCTCCACCAAATGCGCGCTTCCGCTCGAAGAAATTGTTTGGGTTTATATTTATATTTTCAATTCTCATGGAGCGAAAAGTTATTTCTTAAATGTTCGCGATCGATCGGGGCGTTATCGTCAGCTTAAACAATCGCAAAAGAAGGTCGAGGCGATGCTCGGCGAGATCGTGAGGCGCGCCCCCTGGGTGATCGCGGGGTATACAAAGGAGTTGATGAAACTATGGAACCGCGACAAGGCGAAGTTGTACGCGCTCGTCGACGAGCGTCGCAAGGGTATTGAGGAGGATCGCGATAAGGCGAGGCGAGCGGGATCGACCGCGGCGATCGTGGGACCGGAAGACCTT
>JAKBCQ010000595.1 GCA_021807585.1 Planctomycetota bacterium
GGGCTCGCTCGCGGTCGTCCACCGCGCGTCGGTTCAAGGCGGTTTCACGTATCACGCCGCCGATCTCATCCTCAACGCAATCCTCCTCGGAACGACGATCGAGCCGCCGACGACGTGGCACATCGGGCTCTCTCTCACCCCCGTCGACGCCTCGGGAGCCGGCCTCCACGAACCCTCCGGAAACGGCTACGCTCGCATCGCCGTCCCTAACAACCCCGATCATTGGACATATAACCCGTTTAGGTTCGTCGCGGGCGCGGCATGCAACAAATCGCCCCTCCGCTTCGCCGATCCCGCGGGAGCGTGGGCCGAGGGCCGGCCCTTGCCGTATTGGTTCCTCGCCGACTCGCCGCGCGGCGGTACGATCTGGGCGAGCGGAACATTCCCCGTCCCCGTCGTCGTCGCCGATCGATCGGCGCCCCCGCCGAGCTTCGCGCCGCAAACATTTTTAATCATTCTTATTTAATGAGCCTTATAAATATCAAAATCATTTTTATAATGATCTTGATCATGTGATCATCCCGGTCCGCGCGCCCGATCGCTTGATCCTTCGATTCGAACGCGTCCGATCGTCGTCGCGACGCCGAGGTCGTAACGTCGCGTCGCGAAAAATCAACCGCCTCGGAAAAAATGTATGGTAAATCGTGCCCGATACCTTTAATATCAAGCGCATCGAATCGCCTTACGCCTCTCGCATTCATTGAACTTCACGCTTTTGCTTATTATGGCGACCGCTAACCCCCAGGAGGCGCCCCATGATTTACAAACTGATCCACAAATCGGGTTCGAAATCGGGCGAAGAGGTGACGGTCGTGGCGCCCGAATTCCTCATCGGCCGCTCGCCGTCGTGCCATCTCCGGCTTGACGATGAACTCGTCGCCGATCGCCACTGTCGGATTATGATCAAGGGAGATCGCGCGATCGTCGAAGATCTGGAAACGACGCACGGAACCTCGGTCAATCATCAACTCGTCAGCTCGACCGAACTCCACGACGGCGATCGGCTTAAATTGGGAACGGCGCGGTTCTTGGTCGCGAAGCTCGCAGGCTCGGCTTATTCCGCCCCGGTCGATCCCATCGCGGCTCAACCCGTCGCGGCGGCGCCGATTCAACCGATGACGATACCCGGCATCACCGATTCAGTCCCCGATTCACCCGCCACCCAGATCGCTCGCCACCTGCTCGATCAGATCACGCATCGCAAGATCGCCGCTCCCGAACTCGGCCACCTACGTCTCGGAGAATGCGAGGGAATCACACTTGTCGAACTCCTCTCCAAAGGAAAAGCGATCGTCGAAGACGAAGTCGTCGCCGCAATCGCGCAGGAACTTTTCGCTCTCATCGACGGCGGCCGCGAACGGATCGTATTGAATTTTAAAAACATCGAACGGATTTCAATTCAGGCGGTTTCCGCGGTGATCGACGCCCATCGTCATTGTGTCGACCGGGGCGGAATGCTCAAAGTGTGCAAACTTCGACCGCTCGCCGTCGAGATCTTTCAGGCGACCGCGCGAAAACGGATCGAAATCTATTCCGATGAATGGAATGCGATCGATTCCGACTGGCCCGAGAAATCGCAGCTCGAACTCGACGACCTCGCGCTCGTTCCAAAGAACGCATCCGCCAAGGTTGATCCCTTCCTCTCCCCTCCAACCTCGAAGCCGATCCCCAAAACCGAACCGGCGCGACCGAATCCCGCTCCATCCCCCGCGACGGGCGCCTCGGCGAATGCCGAAGCCGCCGTCCGCATCGCGGCGTCGGTTCGACCAGGGATCGCGACGCCGGTTCAACCCCCCGCTCAACCCAAGACCATCGCCAATCCTCAGTCGACGACATCGGGTTCGGCGGTACGCATTACGGCGAACACGAGCGACCCCGCAAGCCCCCCGGCTCTCGCGGTCGGACTCGAAGTCCTCGTCGGTAAATCGAAAGGTCAAATCGTCGAAATTCTCACGAATCGATTCGTTATCGGCCGCGATCCTCGTTGCCAATTGAGGCCCAACAGCGATTCCATCAGCCGAATCCACACAAAAATTGAACAACGAGACGGCAAGGTGTTCGTACGCGATCTCGGCGCGGTCAACGGTACGGTCATCAACGGAAACGTGCTGCACGCTCAAGAGATTGAAGCGAGAAACGGCGATCAACTTCAGGTCGGTCCGCTCGTGTTCCTCTTTCACATCAAACCGCGGATCCCGGCGCTCGAAACCGCCCAGGTTGATGATTTTGTCGCAAGCTGGGTCCTCGAAGAAGGAAACGCCCAACCCGAATCGCCCACTTCGTTCGCAATCCCCGTTTATCGACCCGAAAAAGATCATTAAACCGTTCGTCTCTCATAGTCGCGCGCCCATTCGGAGCCGTTCCTTAACGTGAATCCGATCGATCGCACGCCGGCCCGATCCTCCCGATTCGTCGATTTCGCCTCGAATAGACAAAGTTGAACGCGTCATGCTTGATCTAAATCTTAATATATACATTAATTAATTTAATATTTATAATTGGCATTATTATTTTTGGATTATATTTTCTGAGCCCGCATCTTTGATTATAAAAGCAAACCGCTTGGCCGCTTCGCGGATTCCGGCGCACCGCCGTCATTTTGTCCGCCGTCATCTTCGGAATAATCGCCGATTTCACGGAGATCGCCGGAAGCGTCTCGCTTCGAGATTCTCCCGGCCGGTATTCGGATCGAGCGCCCATATTACCGTCTTAAATCCGTCGTGTCTCTTGAAAGATGATATGCGATTTTTATAATTATCTTATATCTATGTTATATTGCTGATATTTCAAATTATATAATAAATGGCAATTTTTTCGTAAATGCGAGAGTATTATTAGCTACTATTTTTATTTTTAAGATAATGATAAATTATCAATAGACAGGCCGGCGACGGGCGCGCGTCCTTATCCGGGTCGTCGTATTCGCTCCTGTGTTTCCAAATCATCAACGCGATCTCGGCGCTCCGATCATGTCACGCGCGATCCTTTTCGACACGTCGACGCCGAAACAGCGAAAAACAATCCATTTCGCGCATCCCGAACCCTCCTCAAAAAAATCGAGAAAACAGGAAAACGGGTCTTGCAATCCGAATGCGCCGTCGTTATCATTCAACATCTAGATTGATCGACTTGCTTTCGGCACTTGATGAAGATCACTGCGATCGATCGAGACTCGGCGAAGTTCCCCCCACATCCCCCCCGCGTCGTCCTCAGGTTTGGTTTGGGTCCTGCACAATACGGGTCGGCGCGAGGTTCATTCCCCGTGTTCGGGTTAACCACAATATTTGACCCATTGCGCTCCAAACCGTTCGGCTGCTCTCTCCCAGTTACGCCGGCAACTTGATTGGGGATGGAACACATGAGCGCGCATCACGAGACGAGACGAGACGAGACGAGACGATACGAGCGGTACATTACGT
>JAKBCQ010000596.1 GCA_021807585.1 Planctomycetota bacterium
ATCCACGGGTCTTGATTATATACCGAGCCGTTACGCCGACGCGCGCGAGATCGCGGCGCTTTGCGAAGAGATCGTTCCGTTCGACGGCGTGTACGTGACGCATATGCGCGGCTACGGTCCTCTCGCTCCCGTCGGCATGGAAGAAGTGTACGAGATTGCGCGGCTTTCGGGGGTCGCTTCTCATATCTCGCATTATAACGGACAAGCCGACGTCCTTTTGCCGCTGATCGATAAAGGTTTGGCGAAGGGTTATGATCTTACATTTGATACGTATCCGTATCTCGCGGGCAGCACGATTTTGGGGATGATCGCGCTGCCGCCGTGGGTTCAGGAGGGTGGCGTCGACGCGACGCTCGATCGGCTCGCCGATCGGTCGATTCGCGATCGTCTTGAGAGCGAGTGGTTTTCGCAACCGATGCCGTATTTGCTCGAACATGTGCGACTGGGGATGATCGCCGATCCCGCGTTTCGCGGGCACGAGGGGATGTCGCTTACCGAAGCCGCCAAGGAAGCGGGACTGGCGCCGGGGGAATATGTTTGCGAGGTTTTGCTCGCGTCGAAAATGGCGGTTGGAGTGGTGGTGAACCGTCACGGCGATCGAACCGACGACGACGTTCGCGCGATTCTGCGTCATCCGTCACATATGGCGGGATCGGACGGAATTTTCATCGGCGGTTTTCCTCATCCTAGAGGTTGGGGTGCGTTCGCGAGGTATCTTGGCAGGCACACGCGCGAGCTGCGCGATTACGACTGGCCGACCGCGATCACGCACTTGTCGACACACGCCGCTCGTCGTTATCGATTGTTTGATCGCGGCATCCTTCGACCCGGATTCGTCGCCGATATCGCGGTTTTCGACCCCGAAACGGTGATCGACCATTCGACATACGCCGCGGGTCGCGTCCTTGCCGAGGGCGTTTCGCACGTTCTCGTCAACGGCGTCCCCGTGCTTGAAAACGGCGAGCCGACGGGTGAAACGCCTGGGCGTGCGCTCCGCCGCGGATGAATCGAATCGCGATCGATCGCGCTTCGGGTTGCGATGAGCATCGTAATACGCGTTATTGATTCAAGGGTTTGATTTTTCCCAACCTGTTTGATCGGAGTCGACGGGAAGCGTTTTTGACGCGGTCGCTTGATTCCGATCGGTTTGTGTTATATCGTGGACGCATGGATTGGAGTTTCGAGGCGGTCGAGCGTCCACAAGCCGATTTAAGGGAATTGTTGGGAACAACCGGAATCGTCGAGACGATATCGATGTCTACATTTGACATTAAACTGATACGGAAATTGGGAGCGAAGCTCGACGATGTCTCGTCGCGCGATTCGATTAAATCGGTCGCGTCGTTACCGGTTTTTTCGATCTTCAAGATCCCATCCGACGGAATCCAGTTGAGCGAACCCGAGTTTGACGGTTCGGGATGGGTTCACCGAGGTTCGATCACTTTTCAGACCGATCAGACCGATCGCGACGGTTCGTTCGCGTATGAAATCCAACGTATTCGAGATCGTCTTGACGAGTCGATCCGGCGTATGCGACCGGGAGATCGTCCCTGGATCGTCGATGATCGCGTTCAAAACGACGATGCGTCGACGGGTAAGGCGAATCAATCGATTGATGTTGAACTTATGTCCAAAGAAACCGCGACGTTCGGCGCAGCGATCGAAGCTCCCGCGGTTCAACGCGAGAAGACGATCGATCCGATTCCGCCGAGCGACTCATCTTGGAACGCGGTCGCGGGGACGATCGCCGCTGCGGAGGCCGAGACGAGCGATTATCCGCAAACCGATGCGTTTTCGTCGGATGCGACGGTCGAACCCCCGACGCGGGAGATGAACGTTGAGCGGGAACCCGCGTCGGCTCCGAGCGTGATCGCTTATGAACCTTCTCACACGCGGGTCGACGAAACCGCGACGAGGTTTCAAACCGAGCCTCGCGATCTACCCCCGATCGATTCTCAAGAGCCGCGTCGATCCGATCCCACGGAGAATGTGTCGGAACAGGTCGTCTGGTATCGCTCGGATGAAACGATCAAGATCAAGGAACTGAACGACGATTTGGAGGACGAATCGGCGGAAGACGAATCGTCGGCGGATCTCGAAGAAACTGTCGCGGCGTCGATCGAGCGCGGGCCTCGTTCGTCGACGAATTCGATCGATAAAACGCTCCGCCGCGCCGTGCGCGATTTCAAGATCGCCGCCGATCCGATTCGTCTCAAAACGATGATGCTGCTGGGCGAAGCAGAACGGAACGTGACGCGGCTTTGTGCCGATCTCGGCGATTTCACCCAGCCCGCGGTCAGCCATCATCTTGCGCTGATGCGTAACGCCGAATTGATCGAGGGGCGACGCGACGGTAAAAACATCATTTATTCATTGACCGATCAGGGGCGAGTACTTGTGGATGTCGTAAAAACGTATTATAAGCCCGAATGATCGGGTCAATCGTGAACGACTGTTATGAAAAGATGATCGATTATAAATTGTGAACGGTCGCGGCTCAATCGTCGTCGCGATCGACCGCACCGGGACGTTCTCCAGGCCGCGCGGGATAGGGGCGGGTTCCGCGGAACAGGCTGTGCCAGATCACGCGGTTGAGGACGTAAGAATCGGGGCCGTCGATTTTGCTCCAATCGAGCGCGAGCGATTGATCGCGCCAAAAGCGATCGAGTTCTGACATCGCCGCGCCCGTGATGTTGCGTTCGTCGAGCGGGACGTTGTTCGGAGTGGAAACGTATGGAGTCGCGTCGAGGGTATCGGTGAAACAGGCGGTGATTGGATCGGCGACCGCGTCGAATTTATTCATCGGATCGAGGCCGAGGATCATTTCGATCGATTTGATCATATTTGTTTGGGTATAAAATGTCGAGTCGACGAAGCGTCGTTTCACATAAGGAGAAATCACCATGTAGACCGTGCGGTGGCCGTCGACGTGATCGGGACCCGATTGCGAATCGTCCTCGACGACGAAGACGACGGTTTCACGCCATTTGGGACCGTGCGAGACCGCCTCGACGACCCTGCCGAGCGCCAGATCGTTGTCGGCGATCATCGCGCGGGGGCTCGGATATTTGGGATCGAGCCCCTCGCTGTGATCACACGGAAGGCTCAAGATCGTCAGGTCGGGAACCGAGTCTTTCTTGCAGAACTCTTGATATTCTTTGATAAAAACATCAGCTCGATATTGATCGCTTTGCAAAAGCGGCCAGTAATGGACCTGGCGGTTGATATAAGGCCGAAGCCCGTCGACCGTGGTGTTCGCGGTGAACTTGAACTTGCCGCCGCCGTTTTTCCGATCGTCCCAAACCTCGAACCAGTCTTTGGGTTTGGGATCGAAACCCGCGAGTTCGTTATCGCAGAATTCGCCGTAAACGCGGATCGACTTATGTTTTTTGGCTGCGGCGTCCCAAAGCGCTCCCGTG
>JAKBCQ010000597.1 GCA_021807585.1 Planctomycetota bacterium
TCTCGGTTCGGCTTTATCCGGTGCGATGACGACGGCGTTGATCAAAACCGAGGACATCGAGGTGATTCGACTGATCGTTCCTCGGGGAAAAGCAATCCACACGCATAAGACGAATGGCGAGGTGATTATCCAATGCCTGGAGGGTCGGATCGCCTTCACGACGCGAGGGGTTACGCATGAATTGGAGGGGGGACGACTTCTTTACCTCGAGCGTGAGCAGGAACATTCGCTGATCGGGATCGACGACGCGTCGCTTCTTGTCACGATCCTCTTTCCGCGCGACTCTCTCGCTTCGTGACGCGCGATTTCGATCGATGGAATCGAATTCGATCGTCTTCCGCGGTGTCGACGGAGTCGACGACATCCATCACAAAGAATATTCATTATTATATATATAATATATCAAATGGATATAAGAAAACAATAATGACGGCGCTCCCGCCAGGGCGAGTTGCATGCATGTGCAAGCGGACGCCCGGAGGAGATCGACGGTGCGAGGATATCCGGTCGCGCGGCCGCTTGGGGTTCGCGAGCGGCCTGCGGAATCGTTAAATTGGAGTTATCCGGAAAAATTTGCGTTGCGGTCGCGACCCCGACGGTTGAATTTACCGAGCCGGTCGGTTAAACTTGATTTATCCGTGGGATCATCCGGCGGCGCATAAGGTCGTTCCAGGCTATCTGGACACGCGACGGGTTCGATCTTCTCCCTCCACGGCGATCTTTTCGCATTCTTTTTTTCATACATCGTTCGCGAGTGAACGGCTTTGATTTCGAAGACCGGGTGCGGGATCAGAACCGATCGCACGTCGATCGAGATTCGTAGCGATTGCGAGTACGGCTCTTCGTACCCGCGTGGAGCGTGAGTTCGCGTTTCAGTCCTATATCATGATTCCTTTTGATTTTGATGCGGAGTGCGCGAACACATTGGAATTCGATTTCGATTGCTTGGCGACGCGAGCGATCGGCGTTGAAGCGGTGATTCTTCGGCAAAGTTCTAAGTGTGATTCGATTTTCGCGTGATCGATCGATCGATCTTTGGGATTCGAGAACGGTCGACCGCATAAACGCGCCACGAGACGACGACAACTGGGAAACGGGAAGAGGAGCAGACTTCGATGAGCGACATCAATCGGAACGATCGAAGCGGGGATCGGGATTCGCGGCGTAAGGTGAGGCCGAGGCGGCGGGTTCGGACACCTCGATTGGAACGGCTCGAGGATCGCACGATGCTCGATGTCGGCGCGGGCGCGAATATCGTCACTCAAGCGCCGCAGCAGTGGAAGCCGAGCAATACGAATCTTGCGGATTGGCAGAACGGACCGATGGCGAACGAGGGTCAAGATCTCGTTCAATTGTATCAGCAATACTTGACTTACGAACAAAAGCCGACGACGGCGCCGTTCAGTTCGCCTTTCGCCACGATGATTCAATTCAGCGGCGCGTCGGTCGGCGTCGACGTGCGCACATACGGGAATTTCACCACGGCCGAGACGACGCTTCAAAACCTGGGTTTGCAAGTGGCGGGGACGGATTCGACTTACGGCGTGGTCGACGGCTGGCTGCCGATCGCCGAGCTTCCCAAGTTGGCGTCGGCTTCGCAGGTGATCGGCGCGTCTCCGTTGTTCAAGCCCGAATTCCGCGGCCAAGTCTATCAAGGGGTCGCTTACAACGAATCGTTGACGACGATCGGCGCGACTCAGGCGATCAACACGTACAACGTGAACGGTTCGGGGGTGACGATCGGTCTGATCTCGGACAGTATCAGCCAGTACGCGGGAGGTTTAGCGGATTCTTATAAGACGGGAGATCTCAATCCCGCGCAGCCGGTGCAGGTTCTTCAGGACGGCCCCGCGGGTTCCACCGACGAGGGACGCGCGATGGCCGAGAACGCGCACGACGTCGCTCCGGGTGCGCAGCTCGCGTTTTCGTCGGCGTACGGTCCGTTGGGAATCTTCAGTGATACGACAATGGCGCAAAGCGTGATCAACCTGGCGCAGACAGCGAAAGCTCGTGTGATCGCCGACGATGTCGGCGTTCTTGACGATCCTTTCTTCCAGTCGGGGATCATCGGCCAAGCAATTCAAAAAGTCGTCACGCAGAACAATGTTTCTTATTTCAGCGCCGCGGGGAACCAGAGTCCTTTCAACGGTTATTTGTCGCAATATCGCGGCGTGAACGCTACGGTCGGTTCGCTCGGTTCCGGTACGTTCATGAATTTCAACCCCAACTCGTCGGGACCGGTCACGACCGAATTGCCCGTTTCGATCGTGGGGACGAGCCAGAACAACCCGGCGATCTTTGATTTTCAATTCGATCAACCGTGGTACACGTCGAACGGCGTGACCTCGCAAGTGAACATGTACTTGCTTGATTCCGGAGGGAACGTTGTGGCTTCGGGGACGACCGACAACACGGCCACACAGCAGCCGTGGCAAGTCTTTGGCCAGGTGGGCGACGGGAATTATTATGTGGCGATTCAGTTGATCAAGGGTCCCGCGCCGAATTATGTCGAATTCCAGAATTTCAATGAGAGCGTGTTGTGCACGGTGTCGTCGCAGTTTGGTTCGGCGGGGTCGACGTATTATCCATCGACAGGGGGACATTCAGCCGATCCGTATACGATTGGCGTGGGAGCGATGCCGTGGTGGGGAGCGTCGCCGTGGATGAACGTTCAGACGGTGACTTCCGAGCCGTTCAGTTCAACTGGTCCGGTGATTTACGATCTGACGCCGAGCGGCCAACCGATGACTCCGCAGCTTCGATTGGCGCCCGACATCACGGCGCCCGACGGGGGTAATACGTCGTTTTTCTACCCCGGAGCAACCATTGATACAAGCAATCCTCCATTCCCGGGAGAGCCCGCCAGTTCGACGAACCTGTCGCAAGCGAATTTGCCTACGTTCTTTGGTACGTCGTCGGCGACTCCGAACGCCGCGGCGGTAGCGGCGATGATGCTTCAGCTCAATCCCAATTTGACCGAGGCGGACATTCGGCAAGCGTTGATTTCATCGACGACTCCGATGAACGGCACGCCGAAGGGATCGTGGGACAGCCAGGCGGGATGGGGGCTGATTCAGGCGCCGGCGGCGCTCCAGGTCGCGACCGAAGGGTTTACAACGACGCTGATCAGCGCTTCGCCGTCGTCTCCGGTAGTCTTCGGCGAACCCGTGAGTTTCACGGCGACGGTGACGTCGAATGGGGGAGGAACGCCGATAGGAACGGTCGATTTCTTCGTCGGCACGAACCAGATTGGATCAGCGACGCTCAACGGGTCGGGGCAGGCCGTCTTATCCAATTACACCGGTTTACCGATCGGGACCGATCAAATCATCGCGACTTACGTGGGGAATTCGTTATACCTCGAGAGCACGTCGGGCGCCTACACCATGGTGGTGAATCCGGCGGCGCC
>JAKBCQ010000598.1 GCA_021807585.1 Planctomycetota bacterium
CGACAAGCTCCATTCACCCGATATCCCGATCGAAATGACCTTCACCGTTTATCGGACGACGAAGGGACAGATCGGCGATGCGGTTTACGCGTCGCTTAGCGCGACGAACCCGTACACGGGCGAACGTTATCCGACGACTTTTCCCGTCCACGAGTATTACACCAATAAGGAAGCCATTCCCGCGGGGCTGCTCGCCGGTTCGCACGGGTTTCTCACGATCGAGGTCAAGTGCATCAGCAGTACGCAATATCTGGGGATGACCGAGAACGACCTCTACGTGCTCGCCGAGACGGGCAATTTCGGCGTGAACTTTATGAAGGGACTGGCGGGGGTGTGGCTGCAGGCGTTGATCCTGACGACGATCGGGGTGTTCGCGGGGACGTTTCTCAGTTGGCCCGTGGCTCTCTTGACGACGTTCGCCTTCTGGCTCGCGGGGCTCGCCGCGTTCAACTTCCTCCAGGATCTGGCGAGCAACAACATCGTCGGCGGCGGGCCTTTCGAGTCGTTCATCCGCCTGATCGCGCACAACAATCAGGTCGTCGATCTGGCGCCGACGATCGGCGTCGTCGCGGCCAAAACGCTCGACTCGCTGGTGATGCCGGTGATGTCTCGACTCGTGTTCATTGTTCCTAATTTCTCGGTTTTTGATTTCAGTAATACGATCTCGAACGGTTTCGCCGTGACGGGAGATCAATTGTTCGACGGGGTACTGCTGGCGTGCGGCTACGCCGCGCCGTTTTCATTGATCGGGTTCTTGATCCTTAAGAATCGGGAGGTGGCCGCATGAGATTCTCGGCGAGCCTGACGCGCAAGTTGATTTATTCGCTGGGGATCCTGCTGCTCTTCGGGATCATGGTTCCGTACACGCAGTGGCTCGAGGTGCGCCAAAAGGAGCAAGAGCTCGGCGAGGCGACGATCGGCCAGGTCGACGCCGGGAGTTTTTTGCTCAAACTGGCGTTGCTGGGCGGTTTTCGCGGGATGGCGGTGAACATCCTTTGGACTCGCGCGATCGACCTTCAGAAGGTTCACGACTGGGACCGGATGAAGACGACGATCGATATGATCACCAAGCTTCAGCCTCACTTCCTCGCGGTCTGGACGTACCAGAGCTGGAATCTCGCGTACAACGTTTCGGTCGAATGGGACGCTCCCGAGGATAAATACGATTGGATCAAAAAAGGGATCCAGTTCGTCCAGGAGGGGGTGAAAAAGAACCGCCGATCGCCCGATCTCGTCTGGGACACGGCGTGGTATTATCATCACAAACTCGGATTCAGCGACGAAGCTGTGATTATTCGTCGATTATATCACGACGACAAGGACGACGAATTCAAGTCGAACGAGGAAGGGATCGTCCGGAACGACAATTTTCAATTGGCGCACGATTGGTTTAAGCGTGCGGTCGATCTCGTCGATTCGGGCGAGGCGGGAGCGCGTCCCGCGACTTCGATGGAATCGCCGATCGAATACGTAGACGCCCCCGTGCAACACAAGGGACGTCCCGGCGATCTTCACTTCCGTACGATGCCGGCGCATTCTTACACGCGTTACGCGGCGGCTCTTGAAAAAGAAAGCATGAAGGGAATCCCCGCCACGTTCGGCGCCCGCGCCCGCGAGGCCTGGGACAACGCGCTTTCGGCCTGGCTCGATTTCGGCCTGTTCGAATTCGCCTGCCACAACAACGATAAAGAAAAAGTTCGTCTCGACGATTACGACAACCCCGATCGATTCAAAACGCTTTCCAAAAATCAACAATACTGGATCGGTCGCTGGGGAGATCAAACTCAGTACATGTATTGGAAAGATCGATGCAAGGCCGAACGCGAGCCGCAGGGGGTCGAGGCGCGTCGCCTTTTCTACGAGGGGACGAAGGCGATCAAGGCGGCGAACTTCCCCGAAGCCGCGCAAAAATATCAGCAAGGCTTGGACATTTGGGACAAATTGTTGGCGCGGCACCCGACGTACGAGGGGGATTTCCTCAACAAACGCGATACGGGGCTGATCGTCAAACGGTACGTTCGCGCGCTGAAGAACGCCGGTCTCGACGTTCCCGAGAAGATGCCGTTCAAGGATCTCCTTAAGGCCGTCGAGAAAGACAACACCGTCGACCCCTACGATGCGCTCGAAATGATGCCCGCCTCATCCGAATCGGCCCCCCAGTCTCAATCGGGTGCGCCGGGAAGCTGATCGATCCGTCGCCAAACCTTCACGGCCTCGATTCGCTTCGAGGCCGTGAAGGCTCGTATTGGCCGGCATTTGTACGAAACGCTTAATAATAATACTTGTTGAAATACCGCTTTCTTTAAGCCTTAGTGTAAGCGTTCTTCATAACGACGATGTAGCGTCGATCCGAGACCCCGACGATTATCGTTCGATTCTTCGCGGCCGAGCGATCGGCGTCGGCGTCGTCCCGGCGCGAGCCCAACCGATCAGCGTCGCCTTATTTATCAGTCCGCGAGCCGGCCCGATCGGCGTCGGCTTATTCGCCCCGGCGCGCGACCGCCGAATCGGCGACCTTCACCGCGAGCGAATCAATTTCGTCGCCGAGATCGGCGAGAGCGCGATCGAACCGCCGAAAAGCCGATTTGATCGCATAAGTCGCGACGTCGCGCTCGTGAACGTCCGCAGTCCCCCGCGCGATCGAACCGTCAACCCGCGCCAATACGCACGAAGACGCGTAAAGCGCGATCGCCATATCGGCGATCCGCTCCTGTTCAAATTGTCGATCAAGCACGTTTTCACGATAACGAACGAGCGTTCGTTCAACCCCCCAGCCGAAGCGCGAAACGCGGGTTGCAAGGCTCCGAGCCAGGGGCTCGAGTTCGGCCGAAACGACCCGAACCTCGGGGACGTGCGCCATCCTCGAAAAATGATCCGCCCCCATCTTGAAAATCGTCGGCAGCATCGTCGCCGGCCGTTTCAGCCGCTCGAGCGAAGTCTTAAACCCCTCCCCCACTCCGCGCATTCCCACGAGCGCGATGAACGCCTTCAAAACCTCGTTCGCCCCCTCGCCGATCGTGTTGATCCGCGCGTCGCGCATCATCCGCTCAAACGGCTCGTCGTTGAAATACCCTTGCCCTCCGTGCACCTGCAACGTCTCGTAAACCGCGTCCCACAACAGCTCGGTCGAAAACACTTTAAGGATTGCAGTTTCGAGCATATAATCTTCCGCGCCGCTATCGATAAGCGCCGCGGTCTCGATCGTCGTCGCCTCGATCGCATAAGCGGTCGCCGCGAGGAATGCGATCTTTTTCTTGATCAACTCGAGATCGGCGAGCGCCCTGCCGAACTGACGCCGTTTCGCCGCGTGCCTCGCCGCGGCCCTGAGGCACGTTTTGGCCGCGCCGGCGCAGCTCGCACCGAAGGTCGTTCTGCCGAAATCGAGCACCGTCAGAGCGACCTTG
>JAKBCQ010000599.1 GCA_021807585.1 Planctomycetota bacterium
GGCCTCTTTTATCTTCACTTCAACGACGATTACGTCCGCAAATATCCTCAATCACAATACGGTTACACCCTCGACGCCGATTACATCAAGGCGCGCGACGCCGAACAGGCCGGGCTCGACGCCGACTCCAAACTCGATCCCGCCGAACGCGCCGCCAAAATGCGAACCTGGACCGGCGATTACAAAGGCGAGGGTAAACATATCCTCGCAAGCCAATCGTTCTGGACCAATTTCGGCGTCGCCGGCCTCGATATGCGTCCCGCGCTCACCTGCCTGATCGGAATCGTCCTCGCCATCGCTCTTAATAAGTGCACAAGTTATTACACGCACACGCAATACGAGCCCGTCAAGTCGTTGGCGAAAAGTTGCCAAACAGGGCACGCGACAAACATCATCCAGGGGTTCGCCGTCGGTTATGAATCGACCGTCGCCTCGGTGATGATCATCGCGCTGGCGATTCTCCTCTCGGTGCTCATTTACGCGGGTTCGAGCCCGATTTTCATCGCCTACGGCGTGGCGATGTGCGGGATCGGCATGCTCACCCTCACGGGTAATACGATCAGCATGGACGTCTTCGGACCCGTCGCCGACAACTCCAACGGCATCGGCGAAATGGCCTACGACCGCGAGGAGATGGGCGAAGAAAATTACAAACGAGCCCGCCAGATTCTCGCCGATCTCGACGCCGTGGGAAACACAACCAAAGCCGAAACCAAGGGGATCGCGATCGGCTCGGCGGTGATCGCAGCGGTCAGCTTGTTCGCCAGCTTCATCGCGGTGATCGCGGTCAAAAACGAAGCGCTGATCGGCGATATGACGATGGGGCAATACAACGAGATCGCCGGAAAACTTTCAGTCGCGGCGCCACAGGTCTTCATCGGCATGTTGATCGGCGGCGCCGTGCCGTTCTTATTTAGCTCGATGTTGATCCGCGCGGTCGGCCGCGCCGCGTTCTTGATCGTCAAAGAGTGCCGCGCCCAGTTCCGCGATAAAGAAATCTGGGCGGGAACGAAAACCCCCGATTACGGTCGTGTCGTCAATATCTGCACCTCCTCGGCTCAAGGCGAACTCATCGGTCCCGGCCTGCTCGCCATTCTGATGCCCATTTTGGTCGGCATCTTTTTGGGACCGTATTCCTTGGGCGGTTTCTTGGGGGGGATGATCGTCGTCGGCCAGTTGTTGGCGGTCTTCATGGCCAACGCCGGCGGCGCTTGGGACAACGCCAAAAAGCTGATCGAAGACGGAGTTTACGGCGGCAAGGGGTCCGAGGCCCACAAGGCCGCGGTGACCGGCGACACCGTCGGCGATCCGCTCAAAGACACCGCCGGACCCGCGCTCAATCCACTGATCAAAGTGATGAACATGGTCTCCTTGCTCGCGATCGCGCCGATTCTGGCGAACGCGGGAGCGTGGTGGCTTTATTTGATCGGCGTTCTCGGAATCGGCGGGGTCGCTTGGGCGATCTGGCGGAGCAAGACCGAAAGCAAAGAACTCCGCGAGATGGAAGAGGAACTCGCCGCGAAAGTGACCGCCACGGCCGCTCTCGAACCCGTCGCGGGTCACTAATCCGTCACTGATGATATCGTGGCGTCGGGTCGAGAACCGCTTGACCCGACAAAACGATCGCGCCGAATCGTACCCAATCGATCACCGATTCTTGCGCCCCGATTCTCCGACTGGAACCACAATCTCGCCGCGCACAATCGAACTCTCCCGCTCGGAGTGGTCGAACCCTCGTCCCCGCCGCGAAGACGATGCTCGACCACCCCGATGGAAATCCGAATCCGTATTGTCAAAGAGCGTCCCGGCCCGATCTCACGGTCGCCCGGGCTGATCTCGTTTCACCGAACCGACCAGTATTCACGGCCGAATCCGGATGGTATAAACAGCTTTAACGAAATTGCTCCTTTATGGATTGGAATGAAGCGGCTGGGGAGTGTTTGGAACTGGGGCGGGCCGAACGATCACGTTCGGGATCGCCGAGTATTGGGTTTGAGGAAACATCGTGATCATCACGCTCGACGCATTCCGATCGCGCACGACAATCCCCTTGGGGGTCGATTCGCTGATGCGATCGACGTTCGATAAGAGCGCAGGTTGATGAGCAATCTTTGAGATCGAAGGTTCGCTTTTTGAAGGCGAATCGCTTTCAATCGGCAAATCGGTTGGGACGGGCGGAGCGGATCGGATCGGCGCATCGCTTGGGATCGGCTCATCAATCGGGCTGGGAGAATCCGATCGCGAGAGCGATTCGCCATGACGATCTGGTGCGCCGGCTTCGTCTTGGACATTGTCTTGATCTTGACTGGTCGATGCCGTCCGGATGGTTGAACCCGTTTGGCTGGTCGAATTCTGAAAGGTCCCCGTTTCCTGTTGGAATTGTTGGGGGATGGCCTTCAAGCCGGTGTCCAATTGAGGATGATCTTGAGATAGATCTTCAACATGGCGAAGCCCTTGGCGTCGTTCTTTTTGCAATCGCCTCAACTCGGTCATCGTTCTCGCGAGGCACTGATTGAGATGCGCCTCGTATTTGATGATCGTTTGAATCGTCGGTTGATCGGGCAGGATGCGACGCTCCTTCAATCGTTTCGTTTCGTTGCGAATCTTCGCCACGCCGTTTTGCGGATCAGGAAGTTTTACGGCGTGATCGCCCCACTTTGCAAATTCTTCCAGATACTTGCCGGCCGATTCGCGTAACCTCTCGAGCAGGACGGCCTCGGATCGATCGCGGGAGAGATCGGGTTTTTGGAGCGAGAGGAAGATTTCGTGGGTCAGGTCGACGAGGTCGAATTGTGTCGCGGTGATTTCGTAACGGACGACACGATCGAGCCTCCACAAGTAGAGAGCGGCACGTTCGGCGTAGAGCGTTTCGAGTTTGCCGACGGGGTAGAGTTCAGCGACGACGGTGTCTCGATGCGCTTTCCAATCCTCGATCGTCTCGAATCCTTCAACGACGGGTTCGGTCGAACGGATGCCGTGCTCGATCGCGATCCGCGACGATTGCACATTCGCCTGTGACGCGGCGATTTCAGGCTCGGTTGAGGGATTATCGTGGGGCGCGGCGGCGCGCTTTGGTGAGGCGGAGGGTTGCATGATCAGGATCCTTTTCCAATTGCGGACGTTTTGGTACGGTTCGTTTTAAGGCCCGCATACGGTATGCGGCGTTTTGACTGAGCGATTGAGCAAGCGGAATCCAGGTCGATTTCGGCATTCACGAGAGCGATCGACGGCCGATCCGGCGACGATCTTTTGGTCTTGATGCAATTCTAAGATATCGATCGGCGGAAGTCAGTGACAATTTTTCGATGATCAGGATAATAATGACGAGTACTCCTGTCAAATTGGCAGGCCATGCCAAAAGTGCAGCCGATTTTGGCAGTCACAACCAAGAGAAATCGAGAGT
>JAKBCQ010000600.1 GCA_021807585.1 Planctomycetota bacterium
GTACCCGACGTCGAAATCCGCGACAAAGTCCAAATCGCGATCTCGATCCGCCCCACCGCCGCATGCAATGTTTGCTCTAATATCACTTTAAGACCGCGGCGGCGGACGAGTCAAGTAAACGGGAGGAAAAGGTCGAAAGACGCGACCAAATCAAAAGTCGCTGAAGCGCAGTTTAATCGACGATTCGAAATATATTATGAATAAGCAAGCAATGAGTTCATGGGACTCGAAGCACGATCGCGGTCGAACCGTCGATCGGGACCCGCGAACTTGAGCCCGGAGGACGGTTACACCGCGATCGGCGGTTGGTGCGCCGGCCGATCCGGCGATCCTTCGACGATCGGATTCCATAAGAGCCTTCCCGTAGCTTCGGTCTCTCGCGCCGTCCGAGTCGTCGCGAATCGATCGCGCCGCTCGACGCTTCGCTTGGAGCCCGAGTCGACAGAACGGATGAATCGCTTTTCAATCACTTGATAAAACAGCACGCCGACCGCGATCGCGGTTCCAATCGCCGCGATCAAGAGCGCCAGGTCCATCAGCCAATTCGTCGTTTCGAACCGTCGGTAACTTCGGTCGAACCACGCCAAAACGATGCTGTGCATCAGATAAAGGCTATAAGAAATTGTTCCTATAAAGACAAGAACGTGCGATGAAACGAATTGACCCAGCCGGCCGTCGAGCTCGGTCGACAGGAGAATCGCCGCGAGTAAACACGCGAATCCCGAGCCGATCAGATGATCCATCAATAACGGTTTATGGAGTTCGCCCAGCGCCAGTCCCGAGCCAATCAAAAAGATGCTTGCGCAAACGAGCAGGGAGATTTTTAAAAACGGACGGCGGTTCGATTCGAGCTCGGGTGAATGATTGAGAATCCACGCGGCGACTCCCATGCCAAGAGCGAACTCGAACCATCTCCCCAGAAAGAAGCCGTTGAGATATGTCCAGATTTCGTGCGGCAGTGCGATCAATACCCAGCCTCGATAAGCGAGCGACGCCGCGCCGACGGCGGCGATCACGCGAAAGTGACCAAACCGCGCCGCGGCGGCGAATAGGAGAGGAAACGCCGCGTAAAATTGAAATTCCAACGAAAGCGACCAAAACGGCGAATTGATCCCTTCGAGCGTTTCGGGCCAAAGCCCGTGAATGAACGCGAGATGAACAAGCACTTGTTTCACGTTGAGCGGTTCGTTACGAAACGGAGCGCGGCCGAGCGCGCTCCAAACGACGGTCGCTGCGAGATAAACCGCGATCGCCGCGTAATACGGCGGTACGATGCGCCTCAGTCGATCGAAAAAATACCGTTTAAGGGTCGGCGATTTGCCGGCTCTTGATCGTCGAATCAACGAATACGTGAGACAAAAACCGCTGAGAACGAGAAACAAATGAACGCCGATGAAACCGAGCCGCGACGGCGCAAGAAGTCGATAAATCAACGAGTGATGAGGAAAGCTTTCCGATTCGAGTCTTTGATGAAAAAAGACGACCGCAAGGACCGCTATCCCTCGTAACCCGTCGAGGCATTCGAGCTTGTTCGATTTATCCATGATGCGTTGCGTCCTCGTCCCTGAAGAAGCCGACTCGGAATCCGTCCGATTTGGCGATAACCTAACTTCTATTCGCTCAATCGTGCAAGACGTCTTTCGATCGCCCGGCGCGGCGATCCGGAAGCGACATTCTTCGCCGCCGACAAGTGCGACCACGATTCCCCGGCGATTGACCCAATCCGCCTTCGCGTGATACGTTCCAGTGCGGTTCTAGGCTCCGATTCACGATGCGTTACGGATATATCATGAAAATATGAAAGTTAATATGATTGAAAATAGGTCGATCGAGGTCGATCTCGGCGATCGTTCGTATGAGATTGTGATCGCCGAACGATCGCGCGACGATTTCGGCGCGTTTGCGCGGCGTTCGCTCGAACGTTCGTGGGGAGGGAGGGGGTGCAAGCGTTGTTTGATCGTCACCGATCGCAACGTTTCACAGCTTGCGGGGCCGTTCGAAGACTCGCTGCTTCGGGTCGGCGTCGAGGCCAACCGGATCGAGCTCAATCCTGGAGAATCGACGAAATCCCTCGCAGCCGTTTCGGAGGTGCTCGATCGTCTCGTCGAACTTAAGGCCGATCGGCATTTTGCGATCGTCGCGCTCGGCGGCGGCGTGATCGGCGATCTCGCGGGGTTCGCCGCGGCGATTTACGCGCGGGGCGTTCCTTTGATCATGATCCCGACTTCGTTGTTGGCGCAGGTTGATAGCTCGGTCGGCGGCAAAACGGGAGTGAATCATCCCCAGGTCAAAAATATCATCGGCGCCTTTCACCAACCCGCGGGTGTTTGGATCGACGTCGAAACTCTCACCAAGCTCCCCGATCGCGAGCTCGCCGCGGGCGCGGCCGAGGTCGTTAAATACGGCCTGATTCGCGATTTAAACTTATTCGAATTCATGGAATTCAATGCGTCTCGGCTTTACAGACGCGATCGCTCGGTTCTCGAACGGATCGTCTATCAAAGTTGCTCGATCAAAGCCGAGGTCGTCGCCGGAGACGAGCGCGAGCAGGGGGGCGCGCGGGAGATCCTCAATTTCGGGCATACGATCGGCCACGCGATCGAGGCGGTCGCGGGGTACGACGGTCGCGTTCTCCACGGCGAGGCGGTTTCCCTGGGAATGATCGCCGAAACGCGTCTCGCCGAGAGCCTGGGCTGGATCAATTCTCAGATCGGCGATCGCCTGGAGCGGTTGTTGGACAATCTCGGCCTGCCGACCGCCATCAAAGATCTTGAATTTGAACGAATCATCGAGGCGATGCGCCGCGATAAGAAGAATCGCGATGGACGTATCCGATTCATTCTTCCGAGGTCGATCGGCGAGGTCGAGGGAATCGATCTCGACGAGATCGGCTTGATTCGCGTCGCGGTCGAGCGACTTCAAGGTTCCATTTGAAGCGAGGTCGCTCGATCTGAGAAAACCGAGCGCGGCGGGCCTATAATTCAGCGAAGAGGGAACGGCGCGACGGGATCGCGACGCCTTATCGCATTAACAAGTCGGGCCTCGATCGAGGGGGGATGATCATGAAACGCATCGGGTTCGTTCGAAGGCTCATGACGATATTCGTCATCGGCTTGGCCGCCGCGTCGATCTCTCAAGAAAAAGTGCATGCGCAATTTTATGGTTATGGTAATCCTGGGATGTCGGGAGCGGGGGGTTACGCGTATCCGGGGTTGAACGGGAATGCGTACGCGAGGCTGTACGGTTACGGCTACCCCGGCATGTACGGGCTCGGCCTCGGTTATCCCGCGATGTACGGATTCGGTTCCCCGGGGCTTTACGGCATGGGGTTCCCCGGCCTGAACATGATGGGAATGGGTTCTCCTGGGATGTACGGCATGGGGATGGGTTATCCGGGGATGT
>JAKBCQ010000601.1 GCA_021807585.1 Planctomycetota bacterium
GTTCTCGGCCACGACGACGACCTGATGACCTAATAAAGGAATAATCCGCTGAAAATAATCACGCATGTCAAGTTCGTCGTCGGCGACGGCGATACGAAGAGATTTGCTCATGTACTTCCTTTTGGTAGGATGATCGAGAAGACCGCCCCGGGGCGATTCGTTTTTTCGGCGGCGATCCGTCCGCAATGAGCGTCGACGATCCGCCGAGCGATCGCCAGCCCGAGACCCGTCCCCCGCGCTTTCGTCGTGTAAAAGGGGTCGAATACGCGATCGAGCTGTTCGTCGGAAAGCCCGGGACCGTCGTCGCGAACGACGATCCGAACCACGTCGCAGCCGTCGATCGAATCGTCGTCGGTCGTGATCTCGATCCGCACCGGATCATCACACGCCGCGAGCGAGTTCTCCAAGATATTACGAAAGACTTGCGCCAAACGAAAGCGGTCGACGAACGCGCGCCGCGCCGATCGAACAGCCGCCGTGTCGATCAGCTCCACCCTCCGATCTTTGCGCATCGGCTCGATCTGTGACCACGCGTCGCGCCACACCTCGCTTAATTCGCAATCGGCTCGCTTGAGAACGATCGGCGCAGCATAACCCTGCACGTCTTCATACAAAAAATGGAGGTGATCCTGCGCGGTCTGCAGCCGTTTGATCAAATCGAGCGCGTCGGGGCGATCTTGAACCGCGAGAGCCAGCATTTCGAGGCACGCCTGAGCGCGCTGAAGCGCGTTCCGGCTCTCGTGCGCCAAACCCGCCACCATCTGGCCGATCGCGGCGAGCCGCTCGGACTGCAACGCACGCTCCTGAGCCTGTTTCACCTTGGTGATGTCTTGTCCGACCGCGAGGATCGACTTCCGCCGATCGGGGTCGGACAGCGGTCGAGCGTTCCAAACGGTCCAGCACTCATGTCCAAGTTTACAATCGATCGGATATTCAACCCCCTGGATCGGCCCCGCGTCGAACGCCTTGGCGAGCTCTTGATCGAGCGGAGTGCGGCCGTCGCGCGGCGGGAACAATTCGATTAACCGCCGTCCCACCGCGTCGGCCGCGGAAAAGCCCGTCAGCTCCTCGGCAAACTTACTAAAGTACGCGACACGCAGGTCGGGATCCAATATCAATATCAAACACTCGGCGGCCTCGACTAAATTGCGAAACGCCGCCTCACTCCGCTCCTTCGCGAGCGCCAGGCGGCGCCTCTGAGTCACTCGGATCAGGCTCGCGGTCAAAGCCTCAACACTCAACGGCTTCAAAATATAATCGACGGCGCCTTCTCTTAGCGCCTCAATCGCGCCTTGCAGATCGGCGTGCCCCGTGACGACGATCACCGCGGCCTGAGGCGCGTTGCGACGGAGGATCGGCAGCACCAGATCGGCGTTGGCGTCGGGCAATTGACGATCGAGAATGATCGCGTCGTACCGCGACCAATCCGAACGACCCAACGCCTCTTCGGCGGTCCCCGCCACCTCGACCGTGTAATCCTCAAGTTCAAGGATATCGCGCAGGTTCTCCCGCGCGTCGGCGTCGTCCTCGATCACGAGAACCGCCGATCGGTCCGTCCCCCGCGAATCCGCGGTCGACCCCAAAGGATTAATAAGCGCTTGAGACATCACGTTTTTGATTTCTACGCTTTATAAGATCTTCAAGAGTACATAAAAGCTCGGCGACCTGGAACGGTTTGTAGCAAACCGCGTCGGCGCCCTCGGCGAGCGCCGCCTCGATCTGATCTCTCGTCTCAAGCGGACGCCCCGTGATCAAAAGCGCGCGCGCCTCGGGATCGACGGCTCGCACTCGCCGAAATACGATTTCGCCGTCGGCGTCGGGGATCTTCATATCAATCAACACAATCGAAAACGATCGATCCTTGAGCTCGGCCTCGGCTTCGACGAGCGTCCCCGCCAAACACACGCGATATCCACCGTCGCGAAGCAAATCCCACAAATTGGCGCATAAATCGGGGTCGTCGTCGACGATCAACACAAACGGCTGCTCGATCGCCTCGTTCACGACATTTAATAACCCTTGAATGTTCACGGGTTTATTAAAAACCCGCCACGCCCCCGCGGTGATCGCGTCCGCCGCGGTCTGATCGCTCGCGTACCCGGTCACGAGCAACGACACCGTCCCCGCGCGGATCTTGCGGATCTCACGCGTCAGCGTCAATCCGTCCATGCCGGGCATCTTCAGATCCAAAAGCGCCAAATCGTAGGCGCGTTCGCGGGCCATCTCGAGCGCCGTCGCTCCATCGTGCGCCGTATCGACCGAATAGCCCAAGTCTCCCAAAATATCGCAGAGATTGCGGCATATATCACGATCGTCGTCGACGAGAAGAATCTTCGCTTCCTCAGGCTTCATCGGACGATTCCCTCGCGGTCCCGGAGCGAGGCGCGGCGAGCCGGACGGTGAACGTGCTACCTTTACCCGGCTCGCTCAACACGCGCAAACTTCCCTGATTCTTATCCAGGATCGCGCGGGCGATCGCAAGACCCAAACCCAAGCCTCGCGCCTTCGTCGTATAAAGCGGCTCCATGATCCGCTCAAGCATCGAACTATCAATCCCCACCCCGGTGTCGCTCACCTCGACCTCCACCGCTCCCTCAAGCCGCACCAGCCTGATCCTCAGCAGCCGATCGGACGAACGCTCCATCGCGTCCGATGCGTTCCGAATCAGATTCCCCAGAACAATCCGCAATTGATCCGCATCGGCCAACGCCGTCGTTTCGCCGTCGGGATGATCCACCACTACCCGCACCGCGGGATCGATCGGGTTCGAAGCAATCGTCTCACGCGTCAACTCGGTCATATCGACGGGCGTCAAACGCGGCGCCGATTGCTTGGCGAAACTCGAAAGCACCGAGATCACGTTATCAGCCAAATCCACATGTCGCTCGATCCGCTTGAGATGCTCGATTTTTTTCTCCGCGGTCGCGTTCTTGGCGTTGAGCAAGTAATAAACCGACGTCTTTACGACGTTGAGCGGATTACGCAACTCGTGCGCCACCCCTCCCGCCACCTGCCCAAGCGCCGCGAGCCGCTCGGTCCGTTGCATCTTTTGTGCATATTCGTTTTGATACGCGTCTTCAATGATCGCGAGATCGAGGTCGAGCAATTTATTCAGCGACCGAACCGAGCCGCGCTGTTCGTCGATCCCACCGACCCACTTATCCTGAATCAATCGCATCATCCCCGAACGAAGGCGTGATATAGCAACATTTGTATAGACTTGCTCCAGTCCGATATCGACATGACGCTTGCCGACCCTTCGGCGGCGATCGACGTAATCGAGGTCGTATCGACCCGACAACAGATCCTCCAGCCAAAGAATCAGCGTTCCCTTGAGCCTCTCGATCTGGTCTCGGCCTCCCGTGATCGCGCTCCGAGCGTTCGCGTTCCGACCGAT
>JAKBCQ010000602.1 GCA_021807585.1 Planctomycetota bacterium
TCGTTTCCGTCCCCTTCCGAACGGTTTCACGTTCTCCAACCCCGTTTCGCCCCCCTAAACCCGCGCCTCTCAATCGCGATTGACCGCCATGATCAATAGCCCCCCCGATTCGACCCCGATCGTCGACATCCATTCCAAATGCAAATAAATAATATATTTATTAATAAATTGATATACTTGAGCGATTCGACCGTTCGGCTTGTTCCTCACCGCGTCGGCTGGTACGATAATCCGAATTTTCCGGGAGGCGTCGCGCAACGACGACGCGTCCCGAGGCGCGGCGGGATCTTCCCCGTCGGCCTTCCCCAGCGCTTCGCCTTTGAGTACGCCGTGCCTAAGAGAACCGACATCCGCGACATCTTGATCATCGGCGCCGGACCGATCGTCATCGGTCAGGCTTGTGAATTCGATTATTCGGGAACCCAGGCGTGCAAGGCGCTACGGGAGGAGGGGTATCGCGTCGTCCTGGTCAATTCCAACCCCGCGACGATCATGACCGACCCCGAGATGGCCGACAGGACGTACATCGAGCCCGTCACCCCGGCCTTCGTCGAGCGGATCATCGAGGTCGAACGACCCCACGCTTTGCTCCCCACGCTCGGCGGCCAAACCGGGCTCAACGTCGGACTGGCGCTCGCCGAGAGCGGAGTCCTTGAAAAATACGGCTGCAAACTCATCGGCGCCTCCGCCGACGCCATCCGCCGCGCCGAGGATCGCGACCTCTTCAAAAAATGCATGGACGAGATCGGCCTCGAAAGCGCCCGCAGCGGTCTCGCTCGCAATCTTGACGAAGCCCGCGCACTCCGAGACGAAATCGGCCTCCCGTGCGTGTTACGACCCAGCTTCACGCTCGGCGGCTCGGGAGGCGGAATCGCCTTCAATCGCGAAGAATTCGACCGCATGGTCGCTTACGGCCTGGAATTGAGCCCCACGCATTCGGTCTTAATCGAAGAAAGCGTGATCGGCTGGAAAGAATACGAACTCGAGGTGATGCGCGATTGCGCCGATAACGCCGTGATCGTCTGTTCAATCGAAAACTTCGACCCGATGGGCGTACACACGGGCGATAGCATCACGGTCGCCCCGGCGCAAACGCTTACCGACAAAGAATATCAGCGAATGCGCGACGCCGCGCTCGCGATCCTCCGAAAAATCGGCGTCGAAACGGGGGGTTCTAACGTCCAGTTCGCGGTCGACCCCAAAACGGGCCGGATGATTGTCATCGAGATGAACCCGAGGGTCAGCCGATCGAGCGCCCTCGCCAGCAAGGCGACGGGCTTCCCGATCGCCAAAATCGCCGCCAAACTCGCGGTCGGATATCGCCTCGACGAACTCAAAAACGACATCACCAGGCAAACTCCGGCGTGCTTCGAGCCGACGATCGATTACGTCGTCACCAAAATACCACGCTGGGCGTTCGAGAAATTCCCCGAGGCCGATTCCTCCCTCACCACCCAGATGAAATCGGTCGGCGAAGTGATGGCGATCGGCCGAACCTTCCGCGAGAGCTTCCAAAAAGCCCTCAGAGGCCTTGAAGTCGGTCGATTCGGCCTTGGTTGCGATCAAAAAGACACCTGGGATACCGACGCTCGGCCGACGATCGATCAAATCGTCTCGATGCTCGCCAAGCCGAACGCCGACCGCGTTTGGTCGATCCGCCACGCGATGCTTTCCGGGATCGAAATCGATCGGATCCAGGAATTGACCGGTATCGACCCCTGGTTCCTCCACAACATCGCCGAACTCGTAAAAATCGAAGGCGGGCTCCGCGCGATCGGTTCACTCGACGATTGTCCCGACCAATCCTTGCGAGAAGCCAAACGCAACGGCTTCTCCGATCATCAACTCGCGTACCTTTGGAACACGTCCGAAAGCGAGGTTCGCAAGCGCCGGATCGCCCGCGGAATCGTTCCCGTTTATAAACTTGTCGATACGTGCGCAGCCGAGTTCGAAGCCGTCACTCCGTATTATTACTCAACCTACGAGCTCGAAGACGAAGCCCGCGTCAGCGACAAACCGCGGGTGATGATCCTGGGAGGAGGGCCGAACCGGATCGGCCAAGGGATCGAGTTCGATTATTGCTGCTGTCAGGCGGCGTTCGCTCTCAGAGCCGACGGTTATGAAGTCGTGATGGTGAACTCGAACCCCGAGACCGTCAGCACCGATTACGACACCTCGGATAGCCTCTTCTTCGAGCCGTTGACTGTTGAAGACGTGCTGACAATTTACGAACGCGTGCGTCCCGTCGGAGTGATCGTCCAATTCGGCGGCCAAACACCGCTCAATCTGGCGCGCGCGCTCGAAGCCGCGGGGGTGCCGATTCTGGGCACAAGCCCCGAAAGCATCGATCTCGCCGAAGATCGCGAGCGATTCCGCCTCGTTTTAGAGCGACTGGGCCTGCTCCAGCCTCCCAACGGCTCGGCGACTCGTTTCGACGACGCGCGGCGGATCGCCGATCGCATCGGATACCCCGTCCTCGTGCGACCCAGCTTCGTCCTCGGTGGCCGCGGCATGGAAATCGTCTACGACGAGCCGAGCCTCGCCCGCTTCCTCGCCGAGGCCGTCGCGATCAGTCCCGAACATCCCGTCCTGATCGATAAATTCCTCGAAGACGCGATCGAAGTCGATGTCGACGCCGTTCGCGATCTCGAACGGACAATCGTCGCGGGAGTGATGGAACACATCGAGGAAGCCGGAGTTCACTCGGGCGATTCGGCGTGCGCCATTCCTCCCTTCAGCCTCTCGAACGAACTCGTCGAGGCGCTGAAAGAACGAACTCGCGCCCTCGCCGACGCTCTCGACGTTCGCGGACTGATGAACATCCAGTTCGCCGTGAAGGACGGTCATATCTATGTGCTCGAGGTTAATCCGCGCGCTTCGCGGACGGTTCCTTTCGTCTCGAAAGCGACGGGTTTGAACCTGGCGCGCGCCGCGGCGCGTTCGATGGCGGGGCTTTCGCTCGCGGAGCAGGGGATCGTTGCCGACCCGACGCCTAAATTCATCTCGGTGAAGGAGAGCGTTTTCCCGTTCGCCAAGTTCCCCGGGGTCGATATCGTTCTTGGACCCGAGATGCGCTCAACGGGCGAGGTGATGGGGATCGACGTCGAATTCTCGGCGGCGTTCGCCAAAAGCCAGATCGCCGCGTTCACCAAACTTCCCGCGTCGGGTTGCGTCTTCGTCTCGGTCGCCCCGCGCGACCGCAAGGCGATCGTGCCGATCGCGCGCCGACTCGCCGCGATGAACTACTCGATCCTTTGCACCTCGGGGACGGGAGGCGTTTTGGCCGAACACGGCCTCGAGGTCGAAACCGTGCGGAAGATCCGCGAGGGAAGGCCGAATTTACTCGATCATCTCGCCAACGGATCGATCGCGCTGATCGTCAACACCCCCAGATCG
>JAKBCQ010000603.1 GCA_021807585.1 Planctomycetota bacterium
CGAAGCGGTCCGAGACCGCCGATCAAGCGGTCGTCGAGCCCCCCCGCGAGAGCGATAAAGCGACCGCTCGATCGTATCGCGTCGATCGTCGGTTTCCAAGAAAAGTCGAGCGCCGTTTCGCCGCGATCCCCCTTCGACCACGTATCGAACAAAACACCCGCGCATTCGTCGAGCGCGATCGCCTCGGCGACGATCTCGTCGGGGTGAGGAGATTCCGCTCGCTCGTAATCGACATAAATCGCCGCGACCCAACGTCGACCCGCCGAAACCGCGGCCCGCACCTCGCGCCACCGCGAACGCCAGGCGCAATCGATTGTAGCAAATCCTATTTTTATGTAATTAATTTTATGAAGCGATCGTCGGATTTCGGCGAGATCGATTCGGTCGTTCCAATCCGCGATTTCGCCGAGCGCGACGCTTACCGGAATCGCCGGGGGGACGACGCGTCTCGTTTCGCGCCATACCGAAGCGTCGGCGCGTCCGAGCGGTCCGCGATCAGGCTCCTTAACGTCGACGACCGACGCCCCGCCGAGAACCGCGACGACCCCCTCCGAGGCCGATCGGACGCTCACGAGCAAACCTCTCGGCGTTCTCATAACATCTTGATACACTATAATTCACATTCATTTAAATAGAGAAATGTTCGTTTCATCGATTTTATGCGCGTCGATCGCGTTTCCGGTTAACGGGATCGCGACGCTCGAATGTCGCGGGAAAAAGCGGCGACGTCAAGGGATCTCGGCGTCGCGCGATTGGACCGATTCGCTCGCTCCTTCTCGATCGAAACGGGGAGCGGGATTTCAGGTGAATTCCACGATCGCCTTGATGTAATTCGCGCGTTCAAATCCCGCGGGATCGGGGGCGTGAACGCGGCTCATGCTTCCCTTCGCCTGCGCGACCGAACAATATCCCTTTTCTTCCAGCCAGCCCCGCGTTCCTTCCACGAGTTTTCGAATGTGATCGACGCCGTGGTGATAGAGCGCGGACGCGGTCATCACCACGTCGGCGCCCGCGAGAATCAACTTGACGACATCCTCGGCGGCGTGAACCCCCGAAGTCGCCGCGATCGATACATCAAGATGCGGACGAAGAATCGCGATCCAGCGCAGCGGTAAACGCAGCTCGACCCGCGTGCTCGGATTGAGCTTGGGAGTGATCGCGAGCGTCTCGATATCAAGATCGGGCTCAAGGTAGCGATTGAACAACACGAGCCCGTTCGCCCCCGCCCCGACAAGCTTGCGCGCCATGTTTGGAGTCGAACTGAAATACGGACCGATCTTCACCGCGAGCGGAATCGAAATGACGTCGCGCACCGCGGCGACAAGATCGACATACCGACGTTCAACTTCCTCACCGGTTTCATCGGGATCGGTTGGAACAAAATAAATATTGAGTTCGAGCGCCGAGGCGCCCGCCTCCTCGATCCGCCGAGCGTGCCGCACCCAACCCCCCGGTGTGCACCCGTTCAAACTCCCGATTAGCGGGATCGAAACCTTGCGCCTGGATTCCTCGATGTACTTGAGATAAGAAGCCAAACCGTCGTTATAACGCCTCATCTCGGGGAAGAAATCGTTCGCCTCGGGAAAGCGATCGGTCGTCGATTCGAACAGATCGGCGAGCGCCGATTCATCGCGGTCGATCTGCTCTTCAAAAAGCGAAGGCATGACCGCCGCGGCGGCGCCCGCCTGTTCGATCCGCCGCAGCGTATCGGCGTGCGCGACGAGCGGACACGCCGAGACGACGACGGGATTCTCCAGTTCGATCCCCAGATATTTGGTTTTCATATTAACGCTCATGCTTCGATCTCCAAAGCGTGATGATCGCTCGGCCCCATCCGCTCGGGCGCCGACCGCTCGACTCCCGCCATCTGTTTATAAAAGTGCATTCGTTCGTTAATATCTTTTTGGGCGAGATCGAGCAGCCGCTCCGCCCGTTCGGGGTCGGATCGCATCAGCATCGCGAACCGCGCCTCTTTGGCGGCGAACGTACGAAACGGAATCGTCGGGTCGCGACTTTCAAGATGAAACGGGCGCTTCCCCTCGCCCGCAAGCCGCGGATCGTAGCGGAACAAAGGCCAGTAACCGCTTTGTGTCGCTTCTTTTTGATGCGTCATCGAAGTCGACATGTCGATCCCGTGCGCAATGCAATGACTGTAAGCGATGATCAACGAGACTCCGCGATACGACTCGGCCTCGTGAAACGCGCGGATCGTCTGGAGCGGATTCGCGCCGATCGCGACCTGCGCGACATAAACGCTTCCGTAATCGACCGCGATCATTCCCAGGTCTTTCTTGCCGATCGCCTTCCCCTCCGCGGCGAACTTGGCGACCGCGCCCCGAGGAGTCGACTTCGAAGCCTGTCCGCCGGTGTTCGAATAAACTTCAGTATCAAGTACGAGAATATTGACATCTCGACCCGATGCGAAAACGTGATCGAGCCCGCCGAAGCCGATGTCGTACGCCCAGCCGTCGCCGCCGACAATCCAAACGCTCTTGCGCACGAGCGCGTCGACGACCGTGACGAGAGCCTGCGCGGCGCGATCTTCGCGTCCCGCGAGCTTCTCTTTGAGAGTCGCCACGCGCCGTCGCTGCTCGGCGATATCGGCCTCGGTCTCTTGTTCGGCCTCAAGAATCGCCGTCGCGAGCTCCCCCCACGCGTTCCCAGCGACCTCGGCGACGAGTCGACGCGCATAAGCCTGTTGATGATCGAGAGCGAGCCTCATCCCCAAACCGAACTCGGCGTTATCCTCGAACAACGAATTCGACCACGCGGGGCCTCGACCCTCGCCGTTTTTCGCCCACGGAGTCGTCGGCAGATTGCCGCCGTAGATCGACGAACAACCCGTCGCATTGGCGATCACCGTCCGATCGCCGAAAAGCCGGCTCAACAACGAAAGATACGGCGTTTCACCGCACCCGGCGCACGCTCCCGAATACTCGAACAACGGCTCGAGAAGTTGCGATCCCTTCACCGTGTCGGTCTTCACCTCGCTTCGTTCGAGCTCGGGAATCTCGAGAAAGAACGCGAAGCTCGGCCGTTCGGTGGCGACGATCTCATCGGTTACGGCTTGCATGTTGATCGCCTTGTGCTTGGCGATCTCTTTACTTCTAGCGGGACAAACGTCCACACACACGCCGCACCCCGTGCAATCGTCGGGGGCGACCTGAATCGTCAACCGATAATCATGAAATGCTTTATCGTCCCAAGCGATCGAGCGGAACCCCGCGGGGGCGCCGGCGAGAGCCGCGGGATCGTACGCCTTGGCGCGGATCGCGGTGTGCGGGCAGACGAGCGCGCACAAACCGCAAGCAATGCAGATATCCGGATCCCATACGGGGATCTCGGCGGCGATCGATCGTTTCTCATATTTCGCGGTTCCCGTCGGGAACGTGCCG
>JAKBCQ010000604.1 GCA_021807585.1 Planctomycetota bacterium
GATCGGCGGAAGGTGTTCATCTCGTCGGAACGCGAGTCGAGCGGACATTCATCCCGCCAAACCTCGCGGAAAGCGTTGATGAGTTCCTTAGAGCCGTCGACGGCAAGGGGGTCGGCGACGCCTTTGGGAAAGATTACGAGGGCATTGCGATCAGCGAGTCCAAGGCTCGCTATCAACTCGGCGATCGTGGGACATGGGAGGCGGACCGGAGCGTTTTGAAAAACCGGCTCGAATCCAAGCCGCTTGTCTTGCGCATTGATGAAGATGACCTAAAGAACTTGGCCGGTCGGCCAGGCTATGTCGCATTTGGTCTGAAGGAACAGGCTCGGAAGACGATTCTCGCTCCGACGCTGATCTTTGAGGATCTCAAGCGTGGCGAAGCGAATTCTGGCAACCTGAGCGGCGGAATGGCCTTTTGCGGCAAACCAAGACGTGGAGTCGACAACTCTGGCGGCATAACGCCCGCTCCTGAGGGGATGGTTTTTCTCGTCTATGCCGACGCGGAAGGTTATGTATTCGATTGGGACTGGGTGGAAGAGAATCCACATGAATCGGGATGTCCAATCGACTCCGAGATCCGATTCAGCAAACCGCTCGTTTTGGCCCGAGACGCCTCGCTACAATTACCAGTGCATCTACCCGAACCCGTGTTCGACAGGTCTCAGGCTTATTATTCGGAGCGGGGCGATTGCATCTTCTGCCACATTGAAGCCGACGAATCTTACGCGTGCCGGATCAACTCCGATTTAACCGTCTTTCGTAGTCTTTCCGATAGGAACAAAATCACCGGATTCAAGATCAAGAACGTCCGTCGAATCTTGGCCGAGGATCGAGAGATCATCCTCGACGACGATCCAGACATCAAAGTTTCAGTACAGACATTCCTCTTGGCGACATTGAAGGGTAATAGAGATGCAAGCGTGAGAATTTATGAAGTTTTGATCGAGGCGTTCAAGAAAGCGAACGATATCCCCAAGGTCCATGTGCCGAACCGAAGGCAAGAACATGTGAGCGTTTGATAATTTCGACTTTTTTATAACCTCGATATCAAACTCCTGCGGATCATAGATTACCTGGTTTGATCGCTCCTGCCGTTTTTCCGAGCGGTGATTACTAAGACGAGGACGCTGGTTTTCAACCGTCTGTCGTCGGGCGTCGACCAATCGACCCGATGCTTCTTGAATGCCTGGATGTTGATAAAATCGCCTACTTTCATGTCGATCATACAATCCTCGAACCGCAACTTGGCCGCGCCTTTCAGGACGATGACCCATTCATGCTCGGGTTGGTCGTACCAGAAGTCGGCCGGCGACGCGTGACCGTGCGAGACGATCCGTTCGATGCGAACGTTTTCGGCTCGGATGAGGATCTCGACGAGTTCTTTGGGGAGATTTTGCGGCAGATCGTCGAAGATGTTGATCACGTTCTCGCCGACCTTCTCGCTGCTCGATCCCAGGGGCTGAAAACGAGGCGTTTCGCGACCTTCGATCCGCACCGTCTCGGCGAACATCGGCTTTGGGCGGACCCAAAGTCCGTGATCTCCGTACTCTTGCCGGTAGACGACGAGTTCTTCGAGCGTCTCGCTATGACGCGCCGTGCCGATCACGGTGTACTCGTTTCCCTTGTAATGCCGATAGCGACCGCGCGTAACTTCACTCATGCTCGCATCCTCTCTGGTAAGAACCCCTCCCCGATTCTCGGCGTCGTCCGCGGCGATCCGCAAGATCCCGCCGTGCTGGAACAGGATCGATGAGCCAGACGGGATGCGATTCGATCTGAATCAAAGAATCGAGATTATGGGCGCAATCCAAGTCTATGCAGTCTGTTAGCACAATTCCGAAACTTGATCGTCGCGAATCGTGGCAACTGTTGCGAGTCATTGTTCCGGCGCCTAAAGCATGTATTCGGCTCTGGGAATTCAACTACTTTATGATAATTATACATTATATTATTTTTAACAATAAGAGTTTAAGCAAACTTCCGTCTCGACAAAATATATTCAGACCCGTTGCTTCTCGTCGAGAATCCTTGACAATACGGATTATGATAACCCGTAAGGTTTGAGGCATGCGCCGGGATGAAAAGAACTTGGGAAGTTGCCGATTTGGTCGAGAAGTTGCAGCTCGACTCCTGGAGGGTGAATGAGCGTCCGTTCTCAGAGGATATGTTGAATTGCCATTCAGTCCTCTTCGACGTCACGCTCCCTCGACAAGATAAGGCCGAATCCATTGTAAATTGGCTGGAAATCTATCAGCCATGCTTATTCGGTCAGATGGAGGCGAAGCGCAGCAGGCTTTCAATATGCCTATTAACCGAGAACGACTTGGAATCGAGCGACCAGGATATAAGAAGGCGGATCGAGGAGTCTCGAGTGGATTGGAGGCGCCTAGGGTTCGAAGGTAAAAGCCATGGATTTCTGATCATGGCTGTCTCCCAGACGATCGCTTTTGCAAGGCCGGGTCCAGAGTTGCATCGACTGGCTCTTAAGATTTGCGAGCTATACTTGGGCATGGCTACGTCCGATGAGATTCTCCACGATAGCTTGCCGCTCGATATCGCTGGAAGCCTTGGCGAACCCAAGGAGATCCGATCCTGGAAGGTCGGAGTGAACTACTTCTCAGCGCAAGGTGACGGACGTTGGTGGCACGATCATAGAATTCCGGGTGGAATATCATTCTCGATGAATTCGGTCGGCCACATGGCGAGAACAACGGCGGAGCGAGAACTGACAAAGAGAATGGCGTTCGATAACCAGGCGATAGACATTCCTAGAGAGAAACTGGTCTACTGGGCTCTCCCGAAGGCGATGAAGACGATCGGCCCTCGATGTCCCGAAGGCGTTCGGGGAACCTGGCTGGCGCCGCACGGGTCCTTTGAAGAAGACAAGGAACCGCCAACATACGAGCAAAGGCAAAGGCACTTCGGAGACCTTGCCGCGTTCAGCCCAAACCGCTACAAGGGTTTTTACCATACGGACCACACAATCCCGACCGCTTACTTCGACGAAAACCTTTGGAAACGCGAAGATTTGGATGTGCGGGACGACCTCTATTTCACTTACCTTCATGATCTCAAAGATACGGATTACTTGAGCATGGGTTTAGGGCTGGAATTGTCATCGGAAACGCGCGAATCCGAGGCTTTGAATAAAGATCTGGAGATTCGATGATCGGCATGACGGAGAGAATTCAGACGGCCCTGGGAAATGGCGCCGGTGCGTCAATGTGGGAGTCGCTGATGGCTCTTTTCCATGCGGACGATGAGGCCTTTTACCTACTCGCCTGCGACGGCGCTTGCTCCGATGATCCCGCGTGGCTGGTCGAGATGGCCGAGCTCGCGAAGCGTGTTCGCGATGCGATTCGCGGCTCGTACCAGGTGGAGCGATCGGC
>JAKBCQ010000605.1 GCA_021807585.1 Planctomycetota bacterium
CACGGCGACTCGCGACCACGCCGCGGGAAGCGGATTGAAGTTCGATCCGCGGTTCGGTTCGAGCGCGATCCAGATCGCGTACACCGCGACGCCGATGAAAACCGCATACCAAGACCACATGAATTTACCGATCGCTCGATCCGACCGATATAACCATATGGCGATCAATACCGCGACGAAGCGCAGCGGGTAGAGCGCGTCGAAGCCCGACGAGAACGCCGCGGCGATCATCGTCGTCGCAACAAGCGCCAACAGCGGAGCGAGATGCGCCGCGGCGGGATTCCAGGCCGATCGAATCGACGACGAATCGTTCGCACGATCGGTTCGAAACCAGCTCAGTCGATGCGTGACGACCGCGAGGCCGAGGCAGATCGCGTTGAACGCGAGCCAGCCCGCTTGTGAATGAAACCCGCCGAGCGCGATCGCGGGGGAGATTCGATCGCCGATCACGATCAGCGCGGCGATCCGGATCGCGTTGAGGAACCAAACGAGAACCGCGGCGACCGGAAACAGGATGAACGAGCGGGGAAATCGGAGATCGGACCGATATAGCCATAAATACACAATTAGAAAAACAATTGCTAATCCAATTCCCTCATACCCCGAGCATGCAGGAGCAATGAATATCTGAAATTTTGATGTTCCAATGATATAATCATTTGATTGACATACGGGCGAGGGATCAAAGACGTGGAGGATTCGAGCGACGATCGCGAGCGTTGAGGCCGCGGTCGATCGCCAAAATCGTTCCGATATCCAACCCGCGGAGGCGGCGAGAGCGGCGACTCCGGCGCCGATCGCGACCGATTCGACGAATCCGCGCACGGTTGGCGACTTCCAGACGCTCGGGAAGGCGCGATACGCCCAGGTGGCGAGCGTTGAAACCGCGGCGAAGGCCCACGCCAAGAGCCAAATTCCGGGCGATTCCAACCGCGCCTGTGACGACCCGAAGAGAACGAACGTCAAGAGCAGGAGTGTGGTGAACGCGAGTAGGTGCGCCGTGAGGAGCGCCCAACCTGGAACAGTCGCGGGGTCGCCGACGGCGGCGTGAGCGACGGATCGCCGCTTTTGAACGAGGAGTGCGACGACGACGACCGCGGCGGCGACCTCAAGTAAATGACGTGATCCTGCGAGCAACTCTTGATAATAGGCGAATCGCCGAAACACGACGGCGTGATCGCGACCGAACGCGATCGAGGCGAATTCGACGATCGGCACGGAGTACAATCCCCATACAAGGATCGTATTCTTTATGGGTTGGGATCGACGATTCGGCTCGGTCATACTGATCGACATTCTGATTTCTCAACATCAATACGAATGCGAACGCGTTGAAAGCGCGCGGAACGAACGCCTCGCTTGCGAACGCGGATACCGACTTTCGGGCTCTCCGCGCACCGCGATCGTAACGCTCGAAAGCGCCGATCTTCTTATATTGAATGGAACGACGACCCGTTCCGACCGAGTTGAGCGGAACCGCCGATTGAAGATTCAACACGTCAAGCTCGAACGAGATAAATCGATCGAGCTTGACGGTCGATTTCGATCGATTTAGGCTTTTTTGCTTTTACGTCGATCTGTGATGAGCAACAACCCGCCGCTTAACAGCGTGAGCGCGCTGAGCATCGAACCGGGGTCGATTTCGGGAGTCGAGGGGGGAGGCGGAATCGCGTACGCGATCGAAGAAATCGCCGCCAACACGACAACCAACCCGCAAGCCTTGCGAACGTATCGAATCATCTGTCTGATACTCCCAGGTGTAAAACGTGTCTGACTTCAGGGAATCGTGAAATTCCAAAACCGCACCGAGCGATATCACGCATGATACTTCCAAAAAGTATCCGCGGTGACGCTCGTTTGATCGAATCACGCGCGTGTCGATAAAACGAAACAGCCGCCGCGATCGGCGCAATCCACCCGCACACGACGCCCCTCGAATGAAGACTTGTGTCTACTGATAACAATAGAAATCAAGCTACGCATTCATGACGTTATGCTTCGCCCGGCGTGCGACGACGGTCGTCGCAAGATCTCCGTCGATTCCCCTTCCACCGAAACACCGCGCTTTGCCCCATACACCGAGGCGAGGTGGGTGACGCCCGCCATGGATCCAAGCACGGTAGGCGTAGAGTAGCTCACGATTCCGAATGTTTCAAGAGATTGATTGCAAAATAATCCGAATCAATCATTCTGTTTAATTAATCGCGGCTGCGGACTCATCAAGACGCATTATTATACGCGAATCTAGCATCAAACCTTCAAAGAAAGCGATCTTACCGCCTCGACGGCGCGCCTCGCGTTTCTTTTTATCAACATTTTAGCCTGTTAACGAATGCTATCGCGTTCGGGTGCGGATTTTTCCGACGGGTTTGCATTTCGTGTCGGCTCGATTATGATGGACTTTCCTCAACCCCGCCTCATTATTTCAGGCGAAGTCGTCATGACCAGACGCTTGATCGATCTTCGATCCGATACCGTCACCAAGCCTTCCGCGGCGATGCGGAAGGCGATCGCCGAAGCCGAGGTCGGCGACGACGTCTACCGCGAAGACCCGACCGTCATCGCGCTCGAACGACGCGTCGCCGAACTCCTCGGTAAAGAAGCCGCGATCTTCACCCCCACCGGAACAATGGCGAATCAGATTGCGATCGGCGCCCACGCCGCCGCGGGAGACGAACTCCTCTGCGATCCAACTTCGCATGTTTATGTGTGGGAGGGAGGAGGGATCGCGCGATTATGGGGCGTCACCACCCGCGGAGTCGCTCCCGCGAACGCACTTTTGTCTGTTGATGATTTGATCGGAAAGGTTCGACCCGACGACGCGCATTACGCCCGAACGCGGCTGGTTTGCCTCGAGAACACGCATAATCGTGGCGGAGGCAAGGTGCATGCTTACGACGACGTCGCACGGATCGCCAAATGGGCGCGATCGAACGGGCTCGCGATGCATCTCGACGGCGCGCGGCTGATGAACGCGGTCGTCGCGACCCGCGTCAACGCATCACAGTGGGGAAGTCTCTTTGATTCGGTCGCGATCTGTTTTTCGAAAGGCCTGGGGGCGCCTGTCGGATCGGCGCTCGCTGGAACGGCCGAGCTGATCAAGCGAGCGCATCGGTTGCGTAAAGTCCTTGGCGGGGGAATGAGACAAGCCGGGGTTCTAGCCGCCGCGGCGCTCTACGCGCTCGATCACAACGTCGATCGCCTGGCGGACGATCATGTGAACGCCAAGATCCTCGCCGACGCGGTCGAAAAGACGTCGGGGTTGCGGCTCGAATCGGGCCCGGTTGAAACCAACCTCGTCTGGATCGAAGTCGATTCCGCGTTTGGAACCGCGGCCGCGATCGCCGCGAAGCTCCGCGATCGTGGCGTTCTGGTGAGC
>JAKBCQ010000606.1 GCA_021807585.1 Planctomycetota bacterium
GTACGATCTTTCGCCGACATCGCGGCGGGGTAGACGGATGTGCGAGGCGGTGATCAGCGCGACCTCGCCTTTGATCGGCAAGGATGTTCGGAACGCCGATTTCCGGTCGTTATACGACGCCGCGGTCGTCGCGGTGCATCGCAACGGATCGCGGTTGACGAATAAGATTGGCGAGATTGTGCTTCGCGCAGGGGATACGTTGCTGCTTCAAACGGGAGCGCATTTTTCCCGCGCTTATCGCAATAATCCCGACTTTTATTTGGTGAGCGACGTCGAAAACTCGCGTCCGCTGAGGCGCGAACGCGCGTGGATTTCGATCGCTGTGCTGGGAGGTTTGATTGCGGCGATGGCCGCGGGAGTCGCCGAGCCGGTGCTGCTCGCGTTCCTCGCCGCGGGGTTGATGGTGGCGACCCGCTGCATTTCCGCCGCGGAGGCGCGAAAAACGGTCGAATGGACGACGTTGCTGACGATCGCTTCGGCGTTCGGCCTGGGAGTCGCGATCGAAAAGACGGGGATCGCTCGTCAATTTGCTCATGTCTTAGTAATTGGCACACGTCCATTCGGGCCGACCGCGACGCTCGCGGCGATTTATCTGGGTACGATGCTTTTAAACGAGCTGATTACGAACAGCGCCGCGGCGGTGCTGGCGTTTCCGCTGGCGATTGAAACGGCGAGAGTGCTCGACGTGTCGTCGCGGCCGTTCGCGATCGCGGTGGCGCTCGCGGCGTCGTTCGCGTTCGCCTCGCCGATCGGCTACCAAACGCACATGATGGTGTACGGACCAGGGGGATATCGGTTCTCCGATTTCGTCCGCGTCGGCTTGCCCCTGAATCTTCTGATGTGGATCTCCGCTTGCGCGATTATTCCGTTTATTTGGCGATTCTAATACAAAGATCTGAAAGTAGTGCAAATCTATTGGAATATATGGATTGAGCCGCGGCGTCGTTCGCGCCTCGCGGTCGCATCGTCGCGGGGTGATGCGACCGGATACGGAGGAGCGATCGACGATCGAAATCGCCGTGGCGACGCGACCGCGCGATTGGTTCATGCTATACTGACGAGCGACGAACCGACGTCCGCCGTGCGGCGACGCCGAGGTCTCGTTTCCTAAAAGGCGATTGATATGACTCCGGCGCCGGCGCGATCCGCCGAAATCCAGCGTAAAACACGCGAAACCGAAATCAAACTCACCCTCTCTCTCGACGGCGAAGGTCGTTGCGATCTCGCCACGGGGATCGGTTTTCTCGATCATATGCTCGAGCTATTCGCCCGGCACGCGCTGTTCGACCTCAACGTGCGATGCCTCGGAGATCTTCACGTCGATGCGCACCACTCGACCGAAGACATCGGCATTTGCCTCGGGACGGCGATCGAACGCGCGCTCGGCGATAAAGCCGGGATCCGGCGCTACGGGCATGCGCTTTTGCCGATGGACGAGACGCTCGTTTCCTGCGCGGTCGATCTGTCGGGGAGGGCTTACCGGGTTTGGCATGCGCCGATACCCGCCGCCAAGATCGGCGATTTCGATTCCGAACTCGTCGCCGAATTCTGGCACGCCGTCGCGACCACGGCCAAATTGAACCTTCATGTGAATCTCCATTATGGACAAAATAGTCATCACATAGCTGAGGCGATTTTCAAGGGGATCGCCCGCGCACTTCGCGACGCGGTCGAACGCGATCCCCGCTCGACCTCGGTTCCATCGACCAAAGGGGTGCTTTAGGATGGAATCGGCGCGCTCGTTCACGCGCCGAATCCGCTCGATTCGGGCCGGGAAGGGTGAACGGCTTTTTTTATAATATTTAAACATTATTAGTTAGTGATCGATGGATATCCGGATCGAACCTCATCGCTCGTCCGACGTTCCCGAGCTGAGTCGGTTTTTGACCGAGGGCTTCGGCGCCCCTTCGGACGCGCGGTTCGCCCGTCCCGAGATCCTCCGCTGGAAATACCTTGACAAGCCCGCGTCGGTCGATTCGCCGCGCGGCTACGTGGCGCGCGCGGGGGGCAAGATCGTCGGCCATGTCGGCTTTCGCACCGCGTCGTTTGTCGTACCCAAACCAGGCGACGATCCAGGGTTTTATGAGGTCTCGACCCTGCACATCATCGATTGGCTGGCGCTTCCCGAACACCGCGGCCTCGGCGCCCGACTGATGATGCGCGCGCACCGGCACGCCGACACCCAGTTCGGCCTGGGAACGACCGCGGCGGCGCGCAAAGTTGGAGAGGCGTTTGATTATCAACTGATTCACGAAATACCAATATATCGGCGAACATTTAATCCCATGTATCGGCTTCGCGAAAGCGACGCCCCGCTTTGGAAGCGTTCGGCGCGAGCGGCGCGCGACGCGGCTCGCCTGCTCGTCCGACCCGCTCCCGGCAAAAGCGACCTTGATTCTCGCCGAGTCGATCGATTCGGCGAAGAGATCGTCGATTTCTGGAACCGGAGATCGCGCCGAGCGATTCAAATGAGCCGATCGGCCGATATGCTCAATTATCTGCTCCGATTTCCCGAAGGATCGATCACGGGGCGGCTCTTCGTCGAGCGAGGCGAACCCGCGGGCTGCGGGATCGTAAGCGTCGTTCCCCGGGGTCGCGTGCTGGCGGGTAAGATCGTCGAATGTCGAGATCTGGGCGATTCGATCGACGATACCCGGCGAGCGATCGTCGCGCTTACCACGACGCTCAAAGCCAAGGGGGCGGATTTCGCCGAATGCTGGGCGAGCGACTCCGATCTCGCGATCGCTCTCGAACAAGCGGGATATGATCGAGCGGGATTCGCGAGCTTTCATTTGCGCGATCGAAAAAAACTCATCACGCGCGATAACCCTTTTTATATGACGCCTTTGGAAGCCGATTATGCGTATACGTAACAAACGCGAGTCGATCGCTCGGCTGATCGCAGATTCGCGTTTCATCCATCTGATCGAGCGCGCCGCGAGGCGAGGTCGCATCCTCGTCGCGACGCATCATCGGATTGGAGTCAGCGAGAACCAGCCGTTTTACGACCTCGTCTTCTCGGCGACCCCCGAAGCGTTCGCCGCGCAACTCCGTATTCTCCGCGATCGTTATCGGATCATCACGCTTGCTGAATTGATAGATATGATTGATCGAGCCGCGCCGCTCGGTGAAGCCGCGGTTTTGATCGCATTCGACGACGGGTATCGCGATCATTATGACATCGCCTTTCCGATCCTTCGCGACCTCGGCGTCCCCGCGACGTTTTTTCTTCCCACTCGCTTCATTGGAGGTTCGGAGATCCCCTGGTGGGATCGAATCGCTTATATTGTGAAAGCGATGACTAAACACACGATTACGCTTGATCATCCCCAGGAAATGAAGCTTGATCGTTCCCAACTGGGGCGCGACGGATTGATC
>JAKBCQ010000607.1 GCA_021807585.1 Planctomycetota bacterium
GCCCCCCTCGGCTGACCCCGACGACGAACCCGACGTGCCCGACGACGAACCCGACGTGCCCGACGACGAACCCGACGTGCCCGACGACGAACCCGACGTGCCCGATGACGAACCCGACGTGCCCGACGACGAACCCGACGTGCCCGATGACGAACCCGACGTGCCCGATGACGAACCCGAATCCGTCGTCGATCCCCCGGAACCGGTCGTTCCGCTCGACGATCCGCTCGTCGCCGCGAGATTCATCTCGCTATTCACCGAGCCGATCGCAGCGCTCGCGCTCCTCCCCTGAGCTCGCACGACGGCGATGCAAATTCCAGTTATCAACATCAACAAAACCGCGTATTCGACCGCGGTAGGACCGTCCTCCGTCGCGAAAAAGATCTGCAGACGTTCGTGAAACACACGCATTAAAACACCCCTTGATCGCGAACCGATCGCATCGATAAAATTATTAATGTATATATATTTTTTCCACAAAAATATGTCTTACAACATGTCTAATCGAAGACGGAAAAATCCGGGAAGATCTCGACCTCTTGCGAAGCGTCGAGACCCGTCCCGGATTGAAATCCGTCCGAAGGGGAGACCGATCGCCGACGTTCGCTCGACCCGATCGGTCGATCCGCGTCTTGATCGGCGCCCCCTTCCGCGCTCGTCACGAGCCGCCGAGGCTGCTGTTCACCGAGCTGAACGTGCTGCAGATGCTCTTTCCCAAGCTCGTGACGACCGCGATGCAAACGACCAAAATCAACGCGAGCATGACGGCGTATTCCACCGCGGTGGGACCGTCTTCACTGGTCAAGAACCGACGAACCTGATCTGTAAATTGACGCATGATAATCATCTCCTGAAAGTATCCGAAAGGTTTCTATCTTGTAATTACCCGTCCGCGAGGCTCGGCTCGAGCCACCGTGACTTGGCGTCGAGCGTCCGTCCCATCCAAGTCCGTCCGGCCGCGAAGGTCATGTTCGTCGTCCCTCTCGACTCCGACGGGAACAACGGAACCCTAGTTCGCGCATCTCGCCGATGTCAAAACCGACCCGATCGATGTTGGATAAAATCGACGCCGGGACTACACAACATTGTATGTTAATTTTATTATATCACAAATCACGTCGTCCGCCCGCTCGAAATCGTGTCCTAGATTTCTTGCGAACGACTTCCTCCATGATGCGAACCGATTGATGTTCGAACCGATCAACCGAAACAACTGGATTGAACAAGCCCGCGCGCGTTTGCGGTCGACCGATCGCTCCCCCGCGGGATGGGGATATCATCGCGGCGCCAAGATCGCGGTCGAACCGACCGTCCTCGCCGCACTGGGGTTGCTCGCGACCGCGAACGACGAACTCGACCGCCTGATCGCGGTCGAATCCGCCGACCGAATCGCTTCAATGCAACGCGACGACGGGTCGATTGGAGTCGACGACGATCCGACATCGCCCGAGTGGGCGGGTCCGTTCGCGGTCCTCCTCTGGACCGCGACCCAATCACATTCGCACGAAGCCGAGAACGCCCTGAAACGCCTACTCGATCGCCGCGGCGAGCCGTTTGATCAGGGAAACGACCGCACGGTCGGCCACAACTCCAAGCTCGTCGGCTGGCCCTGGATCGAACGTACACACTCGTGGGTCGAGCCCACGGCTCACGCGCTCCTCGCGCTTGCGGCGCGGAAGCGACTCGATCATAAATATACACGCGAAGGGGTACTATTACTTATTGATCGCGCCTTGCCCTCCGGGGGGTGGAATTACGGCAACACCACGGTCTACGGACGCCCCCTTCGACCCCAGCCCGAACCTTCGGGGCTGGCGCTCGCCGCCCTAGCCGCGTGTCGAGCGTCGTCAAACGCCGCGATCGGCGCCGGAATCGCCTATCTCAATCAATCACTCGCCGATATCCGCACACCTCGATCGCTCGGTTGGGGGTTGATCGGACTCACCGCGTGCGGAGCACGCCCCGAAGGCGCCGACGAAATGCTCGCCGAGGCGTATGATCGCATCGCCGATCAACCGACGACGGCCGTCGACCTCGGACTCCTCCTCCTCGCCGCGGGTACGCCGATCGTGCGACTCGTCGGCGGCGATCCACAACCGGAGATACGCCAAAATGTTCAAAATTAAAAAACATAATTATGTATTTTTACCCAATTCACGATCGATCGACCGCCGCGGGTTTCTCACGGGCGCCGGGGCCGCCGTCGCGGCGGGGCTCGGCGCCAAGCTCGCCGACGATTTCGTCCCCCCCTGGAGATCGCGATCGGTTTTCGTCGCACGCGCCGCGTCGTATCAAATCGACCTCGCATCGATCGTGAAACGAGGGCTCGCCGAACTCGGTATCGGCCGAACTCGCGTCCGCGGCAAATCGATCCTCTTGAAACCGAACCTCGTCGAGCCTTACCAGGGATCTCCTCATATCAACACACATCCTCTCTTCATCGCAGCGGTCGTCGAGGCGTTTCGCTCGCTCGACGCCCGCGACGTGTTTATCGCCGAGGGACCGGGGCACGTCCGCGACGCCCGCCTCGCCGTCGAACAAGCGGGACTCGCCGATATACTTAAGCAGTTAAAAGTGGAATTCATCGATCTCAATCACGACGACGTCGATCGAATCGAGAACCCCTTACGCCTTTCTCGGCTCGCCGAGTTTTATCTGCCAAAAACATTGCGCCGCGCCGACTGGATCGTCTCGCTGCCGAAACTCAAAACGCACCATTGGGTCGGCGCCACCGTCGCGCTCAAGAACCTCTTCGGCGTCCTTCCCGGAATTCGCTACGGCTGGCCCAAAAACGTGTTGCATCAGGCCGGAATCGTTCCTTCCATCTTGGATCTGAACGCCGCGGTGCAGCCGAATTTGGCGATCGTCGACGGTATCGTCGGCATGGAAGGCGACGGGCCGATCATGGGTCCGCCCAAAAAATTGGGGGCGATCCTTATGGGCGAGAACCTCGTCGCCGTCGACGCGACCGCGACCCGGTTGATGCGAATCGACCCCGCGACGATCGAATATCTCGCGATCGCCGATCGTCATCTTGGACCGATCGACGCGCGTCGCATCCGCCAACGAGGCGAGCCGATCGATTCAATCGCGAGCCGCTTCGAACCCTTCCGAACCCCGTCGATCAAGCGAGCGGCCGATCACGCGCAAACCTCCTCGATCAAGGATAATCCGATATGATCGGAGGCCGGTTCCTCCCCGTCCCGAGGTTCGATCAAGCTCCGCCGCACGCGGATCGCGCCGGCGCATTCGCCGCCAAGACCCCGCCGATCGACGCGCGGCCGCACTCATATATCAAATTTCTTTTGATTATTACTCTCATTGCATTATTAATGTTCTTAAATATGATATATTTTTTTGTCATGATTCTTAAGCCG
>JAKBCQ010000608.1 GCA_021807585.1 Planctomycetota bacterium
CGCGCCCGGGTCGACCGCGCCGATCCCTTCGTTTCTCTCGGCAAGATTGATCAGGCGATCGCCGAGATTCGCACGGCGATTCGGCTCAAACCGAACGAAATCGCTCCCCGTCTCGATCTCATTCGCGCGCTTCGAGATAAGGGGAGTTACGACGAGGCGATCGCCGAATCGCGCGGCGTGATCGCGTCGTTTCCCAATTCGAGCACGGCGTATGTGCTGCTCGGCGATTTATTCGTCGAGCGGGGAAAGTACGACGACGCTTCGACCGCGTATCGGACGGCGATTCGGCTCGCTCCTGAATCGTCCGTACCTCATCATATGTTGGGTAAAATGCTAGCCAGACGCGTACGCCACGGCGAGGCGATCGTCGAATTGCGTCGCGCCGATCGGCTTAAACCCGACGACGCGGCGATTCTTGAGGATCTGGCGACGGCGCTGGCGAGTTCGGGTCGGAACGAAGAGGCGATCGACGTATTTGAACAGGTCGATCGTCTCAATTCCAATTCGGCCGCGCCGCGCGAGGCGCTCGCCGCGGCGCTCTCTGCCGAGGGGCTTTTCGACGACGCGATCGCCGAATACCGCGAGGCGATCCGGCTCGGCTCGAATCCGAGTTCCATCAATAAAAAAATCGACAAATGCCTTGAAGATAAGAAACGGCTTGTGTATTGGGTGGCGCGGCGGCGCGACGACGTGCGGAAAAAACCCGAAGACGCGTACTCGCATTATAAACTTGGACTTGAACTGAAAAGTTTATGTAATTTTGAGGAGGCGACCGCCCGGCTGCGCGCCGCGGTCGAAGAGAAGAGCGATTTCGGCGAGGCCCGCGTCGAGTACGGTCGGATGCTCGAGATGAAGGGGGAATATCCCGCGGCGCTCGCCGAATATCGCCGCGCGATCCAGTTCAACCGGCGTTATATCGCCGAGGCGCATTACGCGCTCGGCTTGTTGTTCGATAAAACGGGTTCTTACGCCGAGGCGATCGTTGAACTTAAGCGTGCTCATTCCTTGAATTTCGGCTTATCATCATGGAAGCATTCGTCGGATTACGCGATCGAAACATGCGCCGCCCGCGCCGCGCTTGAGAAACGGCTCCCCGCGATCTTGGCGGGAACCGATCGTCTCGCCGACGCTTCCGAGACGCTCGACGCGGCTCGAATCTGCGCCGCTCAAACGCGCTATGTATCGGCGGGTCGCTATTTCGACGCCGCGTTCGCCGCCGATCCCGATTACGCGATCGACTTATCGACCGATTTACTCCACACCGCCGCGCTCGCGCACTTGCTCGCTTCGCTCGGATCGGGAATCGAACCCGCCGACGTCTCGACGCGTATCCGCGCTCGCTCCCGCGCGATCGAATTGATCCAACAAGAACTCGATATTTGTGAATCGGAAAAACATCTAAATCATTATAGCGTTCGCGCCGCGCTGTATCGGCTGCTGACCGACGACGTGCTGACCGGCTTCCGTCGCGAAGTCGCGCTCGTCGGTTTTCCCAGAGCCGAACGAGCCGCGTGGGGCGCGATCTGGAAATGGATCGACGATCTCAATCGCGACGAGGTATCCAAAGCTCCTTGACCCCTCGATCCGACGACGTTATCGAGGAATGTGTCGTCGATCGTGCGGATTGTTTGAATCATCGCGGTTTGAAGAACCTCCCGACGGCTTCCTCGTCCCTGCGAAACGTTCCGCATGAGGATACACTGAATCCGCGTCCCACGAGCAGTGAATCGGCACGGTTGTGGAGTTTCTCGCATGCGATCCCCTCGGCGTCGACGTATCGAAATTCGCGTGATCGCATCGGCGATCGCTCTCGGCTTGATGATCGAATCGGCGTTCACCCGCGACGATCGTCCCTCGGCGGCCGTTTCAATCCGCGCCGGCACCGCCGATGAGTTCCAAGAACATATTAACAAAGGATCACGGTTGATTGACGCGGGTAAATACGACGAGGCGATCGCCGAGTTTCGCGCCGCGATCAAAATCGATCCCGACGACGCGCGATCTCATGTCCGCTTAGCCGGCTTATTGATTAAGAGCGAATACGGCGCCAACGACGAGGCGATATCCGAGCTCCGAACCGCGCTTCGCCTCGATCCCGATTATCAACCGGCGCTTTCGAATCTTGTCAGAGCGCTGACCGAAGACGGGAAAACCAGGGAAGCGACGATCGAAGCTTATAAACTCATTCAAAAATATCCCAACATGGTAACTTCTCATATTACAATGGGAAACCTTTACGCCGAAACGGGCGAGTTCGCCAAGGCGATCGCGGAATATCGCGAGGCGATGAAGCTCGATCCCGCGGCGGACGCTCCGCACGTGTGCCTGGCTTTTTTATATAATAAAAGAGCGCAGTTTAATGATGCGATTATCGAGTGCCGGCAAGCCGTTCGGCTGCATCCCGAAACGCACTGGAATCATTCGGTGCTCGCGACCGCGCTCGGGTTATCGGGACGTTTCGACGAAGCGATCGTTTCGCTTCGAACCGCAATCCGTCTTCGACCGGGAGTTCCCGCCGATCGATTGATTCTCGCCGAAGCGCTCGCGTCGTCGGGTCTGTTCGACGACGCGATCGCTCAAGAACGCGAGGCTCTTCGGCTGGGAGCGAAAGACGCCGAAAAAATTCGGCAAAGGATCGAGAATTTCGTCGAGCAACATCATCGGCGCGATGAGGCGATATTGAGGCTTCGAGCCGATCTCACGGTCGACCCTCACGACGCATATTCGCATTATCGACTGGGAAATGAACTAAAAAACTTATGTAAATTTGACGAGGCTCTCGCCCAATTCCGCGCCGCCGCGGCGAATAAACCGGGCTTCGACTCGGCGCTGATCGAGATCGGCAAGATTCTCGAAATGCGCGGCAAACATCGCGAAGCGATCGTCGAATATCGCCGCGCGTTGCAGGCCGACCGCCAGGACGTCGACGAATCGCGCTACGCGTTGGGGCTCGGATTGATCGCGACGGGTGAATACGTCGAGGCGCTACGGGTTCTTAAAAAAGTTCATGAAATTAATTATGGTTTATCGAATTGGAAACATTCGTCGGATTACGCGATCGAAACGTGCACGGCGCGCGCCGAGCTCGAGAAGCGGCTGCCGGCGATATTGGCGGGGAAAGATCGTCCCGAAAACGCTTTCGAGTCGCTCGACGCGGCTCGAATCTGCGTCAATCAAAGAAGGTACGTATCGGCTTGTCGATTGTTCGACGACGCGTTTTCTTCGATTCACGACCTTGCCGACGATCCGGCGAGCGATGCGCTCCACGCCGCGGCTCGGGCCAATCTGCTCGCTTCGCTCGGCGCCGGAATCGAGCCCGTCGACGTCGCCGCGAGGATCGGAACCCGCGCTCGCGCGATCGTTCTCCTCGAACACG
>JAKBCQ010000609.1 GCA_021807585.1 Planctomycetota bacterium
TCCGATTCCTTGAATCCGAAACCGCGGATTCTCCCGAAGTCGATCGATCACCGACGTGTGAAATATCATGAATAAGCGCACATCAACAGATATGTTCTCAAAAAGCGAGCGTTCGCGGATTATGCGCTCGGTCAAATCGACGAACACGAAGCCCGAGGAGCGGTTCGCCGCGGCGATCGAGCCCCTCGCGCTCGAATTCACCCGCAATCCCGCCGACATCCCGGGCAAGCCCGATTTTTACTTCGCATCGATCGGAGTCGCCGTCTTCATTCACGGCTGCTTTTGGCATGGACACGACAAATGTCGTCGCGGCGTCGTTAGACCCAAAGCGAACGCCGAATTCTGGAACGCCAAGATCGAAAAAAACAGACGCCGCGACCGCCGCGTGGCAAGGCTGCTGCGCAACCAGGGAATCGCGGTTTACACCGTTTGGGAATGCCGATTCCGCGGCAAAGTTCCTCCAAAACGCGTACTCAACGAGCTGATCGATCGCTCTCGAAGCGTTCTCAGCCGGGCCGAATCGATCCGCGCGGAAACGTCTTGATTCCGACGTTCGAGGTTCGCGCGTTTCTCCGCGAGAGCGCTTTCAACCAAGATCGCCCAAGTTTGAGTGACGCAATCCGGAAGCTCGCTTCGGGTCGAACTCGGTAAGGCGACGCGAGTTTCAATTTGCAATCAATAATTATGTTAATTTTATAAAATATTAAATATATATTTATATATTGTATAAACGGCGATTCATTTGATTAAGAAAGTTTGATATCGGAATGTTCAATCCGAGAGTTACGGCGCCGTCCCAACCGGCGACGCGGGATCGGCAAGCCGTTACAACGGTTGTTCTCCGTCACGGATGAATACGCCGGAGAGGCACAAAGGTGCGCCGATTCGCCATGGCGATCCGTTCAACGATCCGCATGGTCGCACGATCGTGATTCGCCGGCGAACGACTTGAAAAGCCGGCGCGCCGGTATGGGAAGGGCGCTCGGTCGATCCCGCGGGTTTCGCGCTGGATTGGAACGGTCGATTTGATCGGCTTGATCCGTCGTCCCGATTTTTGCCTCGCCGGCTCGCGCCGTGTATAATCTCGCTTTCGCGTGTTGCGAGGCGCTCGTCGGGGATCGGAATCGGCCGCGACGGGGCGTTCACTTGACGAAACGGCGCGGCGGCGGAACGATAAACGTCTCTCGAAAATCGCGCTCTTGATTCGACGTGAAAAGCGGGAGGGGGAACCGAACGACGACCAGACGCGATATCAAAACCGAGCGCTCGGCTCGACGATCGCGCAGCCACATTACGACCCGCTGAAACCGAGACCGACAGGGGACAAAGTGACCGAATCGATCCTTTACGCTCACACACTTTCCAATGGTATGGTGTTACTCGCCGATCCGATGCCGGGGGTTCAATCCGCGGCGTTCAATCTACTGATTCCGGCGGGGGCCGCTTACGAGCCCGCGGATCGTTGCGGGCTCGCCTCGATGTTATCGGAATGGATCACGCGGGGCGCGGGGGACCGCGATAGCCGCGCGATTCTGACCGACCTGGATAACCTCGGCGTCAGTCACGGCGAGGCGGCGTCCACGGTTCATACAAGCGTCTCGGGCGCCACGCTCGGTCGCAATTTGCTTCCCGCGCTTGCGATTTTCGCCGACGTCGTTTTGCGGCCGACGCTCGACGACGACGAGATCGAGCCGATCCGCGCGCTCGCGGCGCAATCGCTCCAAAGTCTCGAGGACGACCCCGGGTCGAAGGTGATTTACGAGTTGAGGCGTCGTCATTATCCCGATCCGTGGGGTCGCCCCGCGCCGGGATCGCTCGCAGGAGTCGAGTCGACGACGGGCGAAGATATGCGTCGTTTTTTTGAGGCTCGGTATCGACCCGAGGGGGCGATTCTGGGTGTTGCGGGGGCGATCGATTGGCCGCGGCTGAAAGGCGAGGTCGAGGCGCTCTTCGGCGATTGGAAGCCGGGAAAGGGAGACGCGATCGTCGAGCGGCGTACGGGTCCAAAGCACGATCATATCACACGCGAAACGAATCAAATACAGATTGCTCTCGCGTATCCGACCGAGACGATGACGAGCGTCGATTATTATCAGGCTCGGGCCGCGGTGGGGATCTTGGGGGGGTTCGCATCGGCGCGGTTGTTCACCGAGGTTAGAGAGAAGCGCGGGCTTTGTTATTCGGTGGGTTCGAGCTACGAAACGCATAAGAATTTTGCCGCGGTGTTGTGTCACGCGGGGACCGCGGCGGATCGTGCGCAGCAGACGCTCGACGTGACGCTCGCCGAGATCGATCGGCTGCATCGCGAGGGGGTGGAGGCTCACGAGCTCGACATGATGCGGGCGGGGCTGAAAAGTTCGCTGATCATGCAGCAAGAATCGTCGATGAATCGCGCGTCGGCGATGACAGCGGATTGGTATTTCCTGGGGAGGGTGCGTCCGCTCGACGAGATCGCGGCGAAGCTAGACGGGCTGAGCGCGAAATCGATCAATGAATATCTGAGCCGACGTCCGCCGGCCGATCCCACGATCCTCACGCTGGGACCGAAACCACTCGCGATCACGAAGGGGGCTTGAATGTCGCGGTTTCATCAAACGCAATTGAGCAACGGATTGAACGTGATCGCCGAGCGAATCGATCATGCGCAATCGATCTCGGCGGGTTTTTTCGTCAAAACGGGGAGTCGCGACGAGACCCCGTCGATCGCCGGGATTTCGCACTTTCTTGAACATATGGCGTTTAAAGGGAGCGACAAACGCGATGCGCTCGCGGTGAACCGCGATTTCGACAAAGTCGGCGCCAAGCACAACGCGCAAACCTCCGAGGAAGACACGGTCTATCACTTTACGAGCCTTCCCGAATACCTGCCGCCCGCTTTTGAGGTTTTGGCCGACATCATGCGGCCCAAGCTCGATGCGACCGATTTCGACGTTGAGAAACAGGTGATTCTCGAAGAAATTAAGATGTATATGGATAATGCGATGTCTGTCGCTTACGAGGCGGCTCGCGAGCTTCATTTCACGCCTCATCCGTTGGGTCGAAGCGTTTTGGGAACGCTCGAATCGGTCGGCGCGCTGACGATTGAAGAAATGCGCGATTATTACGCGCGAAGATACGGTCCGTCGAACATCGTCTTGGCGTTTTCGGGGCGGATCGATTGGCCGGCGCTCGTCGACATGGCGACCGAGCGGTGCGGCGATTGGACGGGGGTCGAGGCCAAACGCGTCACTCCGCCGGCGAAGGGGACGGGCAAATTCCGCGCGATCGAGCGCGCCGAGGACAATCAGCAATCGGTCGTGATGATCGCCGACGCGCCTTCGCTCGAGAGCCCCGATCGATACGCGGCGCAGTTGCTTGCGACGGCTCTCGGC
>JAKBCQ010000610.1 GCA_021807585.1 Planctomycetota bacterium
CGCTTAATCGCCTTACGCTGCGCCTCGGAGTCTTTTTTCCCCTGAAATTTGGCGCCGTCGACGCCGAAAATGTTTCCCGCGTCTTGATGGAACAACTGCACCTCGACGCACCTCGGCCAGACTTTATGAGGGCTCTTGATATGAACAAGCAAGCCGCTGTTTCCCTCGAACTTGCGATCGTCCTGTAGATCCGCGGGCCGATCGTATTTCCAGCCGAACTTCAAAACATAATTCTTATACGATTTCTTGGTGGCGAAGTAGCCGTTGGGCGTTCCCGAGACGCGAATCTCGCCGTTTTCGACGGTGATCGAATCGGCGCCGAGGCCGATCAGGTCGAACGCCGAAAGGTCGTTTCCGTGCGAAATCGAGCGGAATTCGGAATCCGCGGCGCGACCCGCGAGCGTCGTCGCGGCGAACGCGACGAGGATCAAGCCCGCGGCGCGATTGGGTAACTTCATCATCGGTCCCCTCTGAAAAGCGTAATCATCGCGGTCGATCGACGATCGACGAACAAATCGTGTTTAACAAATTCGCGGGTCGATCGCGATCGGTCGGTCGCCTCGCGAGTGATTTTGTTCGATCCGCATAACAAACTTGTATTTTATTAGGTAGATTTATTTGCGCGATCGGTCGCCGATCAGCGAGACCGTGGCGAGCGGGTCGTAGATCGGACCTTTCGGCGTCAAGTTTGAAGCGAAGGTGACGACCTCGGCGATTTTGAACGATCCCGCCGACCAATCGCGCCGGCTTTTGATCGCCGAGGCGACCGCTTCGGCCGAATCGCCGCGGTCTTGAAATCGAGCAATTGTAATATGAGGATGAAAGCGATCGTCACGAGGAGGCATTCCGGCGCGGGTCGCGGCGGAGGCGACGCTCGCCTGGAGCTCGAATAAGCGACCGAGTTCCGGCCCCGCGAGCCCCACCCAAAGCGTTCGAGGGTTCGACTCGGCGGGAAACGCTCCCAAACCCGTGATCGAAAGCTCGAACGGTTCAAATCCCGCGACGGCTCGTTCGATCTCACGACAGATATCGAACAGCTCGACGTCGCGGACGTCTCCCAGGAACGCGAGAGTTACGTGCGCCTGCGCCGGATCGCTCCACCGCGCCGCGGGAAGATCGTCGGCGAGCGACGCGCGCAACCGCGCAAGCTTCTCCGCACGCGCCGCGGGGATCGGCGCCGCGACGAACGTCCGCGTCATCGACGCCATCTCAACCTCCTCATTCGTTAGAAATCAAAACGCCAAAAGCGAACGATACGTTTCGAGCCTGCGATCGATGTCCGAACGATCGGCGCGGAGGAAACGGCGAAGGCTAAAATCCTCCACAAGAAAGCTGGCCACGACCGTCCCGTAAGCCGTAGCCGTCTTGAACGCCTGAATGTCGGTCCGTCCCGTCGCCGCCAGATAGCCCATAAACCCTCCCGCGAAACTGTCTCCCGCCCCCGTCGGGTCGACGACGTCCGCAACCGGATACGCAGGCGCAACGAACGTCTCCTCCCGACTCATAAACATCGCCCCGTGTTCACCTTTTTTGATGATCACAAAACGAGGGCCGAGATCGAGAACTTTTCTCCCGGCGCGGACGAGATTGACCTCGCCCGTCAGCATCCGCGCCTCGCCGTCGTTGAGGACGAGACCGTCGATCCGCTTGAGCAGTTCTTTCAGCTCGTTCGGCTGGGTTTCGATCCAAAGGTTCATCGTATCCGCCACCACGAGCTTGCGTTCCTTCGCCTGTTCAAGCACCTTAAGCTGCGTCAGCGGACTGCCGTTCGCCAGGAAAATATACGGCGAATCGGTGAATTTCGCGGGAATCTCCGGGCGGAACGATCCGAAAACGTTCAGGTGAACCTCGAGCGTCTCGGCGGTGTTCATATCTCCTTCGTACTTACCTTTCCAGCGGAACGTCTTGCCCCCGGGCTCGGTCTTCAACCCCGAGGTGTCGATATCGCGCGATTCCAACAGCGTGCGATGCTCGGCGGGAAAATCCTCGCCGACGACCCCGACAAGCCGCACCGACGTGAAATAGCTGGCGGCGTACGAGAAGAACGTCGCCGAACCTCCAAGCGCATTCTCGACCACGCCGAACGGCGTTTCCACCGAATCAAATGCCAACGATCCGACGACAAGCAACGACACGAAACGCTCCTCGATCCACGATCATCAACGAGAAATTAATCAAAATAAATCCGCATACACTATCATCTTGATCCGTCGACGAGATCAGGGTTGAGACTCCGGCCCGATCAGATCGATCGCCGCGGCGATTCGCTCGCGACACGCTTTTTTCCCAAGTATCGCCAGGCAATCATATAAGCCTGGACCGACCCCTTGCCCAGTCGCCGCCACCCGGAGCGGGTTGACGACGTTCCCCATCGAAATCCCCTTCGTCTCCGCGAATCGATGAACTTCATGTTCAAGTGTGTTTACGTCGAACGGATCGACGCGATCGAGCAGCTCGGAAAGCTCGGCGAGCATTCCCGCCACTCCCTCCTTGCGTAACCGCTTCTTCACCGCGTCGGGATCGTACGTCGGTCGCTCGGTGAAGAAATAACCTCCCAGCCGAGCGACATCTTGAAACACCTTGAGCCGATCTCCCAGAGCCAAAATCACGGCCTCGATCCGCTCGCGAAGAGCCTCGTCGATCGGTTCGACGACAAGCCCCGCCTTGACGAGAAACGGGATCGTCCGCTCAACCTTGGCCGCGAGCGGCAACGCCTTCATCCATTCCCCCTCAATCCAAAACAGCTTATCGGGATCGTGGCTCGCGGGAGAACTGTTCACGCGATCGAGTGAGAATTTGGAAAGCAATTCGTCGCGGGTGAAAATCTCCTGCGTTCCGTCGAAGCTCCAACCCAGGCGCGCCAGATAATTCATCATCGCATCAGGAAGATAGCCTTGATTGATGTATTCGTCAAGCCCCACCGCGCCGTCGCGTTTGGAAAGCTTCTTCTTCGATCCCGGCGCCGCCACATACGGAACATGTGCGAACTTGGGTGGCTCATATCCAAGCGCCTCAAAAAGCAACAACTGAGAGAACGTGTTGCTCAAGTGCTCCTCGGCGCGAACGACGTGGGTGATCTTCATCTCGGCGTCGTCGACGACGCTGGCAAAGTTGTAAAGCGGCATGCCGTCTGGTCTGACGATCACAAAATCGCCGATCTCGTCGGATTTTTGCTCAACGTTTCCTTTGATCAGATCGGGGACGACGAGCGTTCGACCCGGCGAGACTTCAAATCGGAGCGCATACGCGCGATTCTCGGCCTCGAACCTCGTCCGATCGGCTTCGGTGATCGATTTGCGGCGAAATCGATACGCCGTTTTATTCCGTTCGGCGATCGCCTTTTCCGCGGCGCGTTCGGCCTCGGTC
>JAKBCQ010000611.1 GCA_021807585.1 Planctomycetota bacterium
ATTTAACGCTGTTGAACGCGACTGGTTTGTTTTTGCCGGGTAAACCGTCGGCGCGTGGGATTCGGCCGAGGTTGGGGTTTTCGAGCGGTAATTCGCCCCTCAGTTCACGCTCGAGCCGTTTCTGGACTTCGGCGACCCTGCCGACGACGAGCCGATCTCCCGGAAAGAGTTGGAGATTCGCCTCGGCTTTTCCTTCCTCGATCGCGCGGTAATCGATTTTGTAGCTACGAGAGGGAGATTTACCCCGAGCGGGTCGGTGAAGATAGATCGAATCAATATCCGCAGTCGTGAGAAAGCCCGCCGATTTTTGGATCGCGCCGAGCACGTAATCGTTCCCGCTGAACGGTAATTCGCCCGGGAGAGCGACGTCTCCCAAGACGTTGAATGTCTTGCTTTTGGAATCGATGATATCAATAAAAAAGTGAGTACTATCTTGTGGAGAGACGGCGCTCCTTTCGCCGGTTTCGGGGTCCTCTTTAAACAAGCCCAGTGAGTAATCCGTTATATATTTTCTTAGATGTGCGAGCATTTTGTTTTTTGCCTGTTCTAGAGTTAAATCTTGGACATGAAGCTCACCAAAATAATTGAGCATGACGGTTCCATTTTGTCGAACCGGAAATTCACCTGAGAGAGGACGTTCCGGCAGCGACATGAGGAGTTCGATATGGAGGACGTCGCCGGCTTCGATAATATAGGGAAGTTCGAATCGCGCCCCCTCGTGCGGAGGAGGATCGTTTGGGATCGCGACGGGCTCTCCTGGCTTGATCTCCGTGAACATCGCGTCAATCTCTTTTTCGATCTCGGGAGGCGCAGCGTTTCGCAAAATGATTTCTTTTTCATTTGGAGCGACGGCTTGCCGATCATTGCCAGACTGGTCTTGTTGGATCTGATGAGGAGGGTGATTCCCGTCGCCGGCTTTCGCGGCTTGGCACGCCTTGCAAACGCATTTGCAAGCCGCTTCGTCGTGGGCCGGATTGTGATCGGGAGCGGTTTTCGCCTGATCGACGATTGCCGGAGGAGGCGCCGTTCGCGCCGCGGAGACCGACCAAACGATTCCGATCGTCGCCAACAGCGACGCCGTGATGACGAGCCGACCGCCGAGCGAGCGCGACATTGATCCAATCCTCCGGGCCGGAAGCGAGAAATCCAAGACGATGGAGGGGGAAGTTCATCTTTCGTATCGCATCCGAGTCGATCTCGCAAGAGAAATATGTCGGGAATTCAACCCGATCCGATCGGGTCCGGAAGACGGCGATTGAATATGTTTGTATAAATGGAAATTATCTAACAAAGTGCTCTTGCGCTTTTGTGTTATGGCGATATGTCGCTGGTGGACCGTAACCGCTTGTTAAACGACGAGTTTGGCCGAATCGCGATCGAGGTAGAGCGACGCGTGCGGGTGTTCGCGGAGAATCGACGCGGGGCATGATTCGTGGACCGGGCCGCGGAGGGTCGCGAGCGCCGCCTCGGCCTTGCGCGCTCCCGGCACGACCGCGATCACCCGCGGAGCGGCGGTGAGCGCCGGAATCGTCAGCGTATACGCGTGCGTGGGAACGTCTTCAAGGCTTTCAAAACAACCGTCGTGGAGCTGCTGTTCGCGGCACATCTTGTCGAGCTTGACGACTTTGACGCGGACGGGATCGTGAAAATCGGCGACGGGAGGGTCGTTGAACGCGAGATGGCCGTTCTCGCCGATTCCGCAACAAACGAGTTTCGGCGGGTTCGTGTATAAAGCGTCTTCATACGCAAGGCACACGCGACTCGGCCGGTCGGTCTGCTCGCCGGGGATCAATCGGAGATGTTCATCCGAGAGACCGATAAAGCGAAAAAGATGCTCATTCAAATAGCGGCGAAACGACGCGGGGTGTTCGGGCCCGAGCCCCAAATATTCATCCATATGAAAACCGATCACCCGCGACCAGTCGATCCCGCCGCGCGTCGCGAGCGCCGCGAGCGTTTCGTTTTGGCTCGGCGCCGCGGCGAAGACGACTCCGATCGATCCGATCTCCTCGCTCGCGAGCTTCCCCAGTTCGTCGGCGATCGCCGCGGCCGCGGCGCGCCCCAGGTCGGATCGATTCTCGTAAACAAGCACCTCCAACGTTCCAACCTGGAATGCTCGGACGGGTTCGGGTTCGCTCATGGTGATCTTTTAGAAATCAATAAGTGCATCGAGCGCCGGCGTCTCGGAGGGAGACGTCTTGGATCGCGTCGTTCCGATAGATTACTTCTCGGGCGGGGGTGTGACAAGTTCGTTGAAAGAGCGGATGCGATCGCGCGATCGTCATTTCGATAGAACGAGCTCGCGCGATCGAAACGGATTGTGCTTCAGCCTTTGGCGGGAATACCGAGCGCCTCGAGTCGCCGGCCCGACGGCCGCGCGGGGCGTTTCGACTTCGACCGCAACTCGTCGCAAAGCCTGCGACATTCGGTCAAATCGACGACGAGCGCCTCGGTGAGGAACGCCTCGGCGGGGCCGTCCGAAGTCCATTGCAAGCGATCGTGACATTCTTTCATGTGCTCGATCAAATCTTTCATCCATAACAGCGTCGTTTGTCGATCCATCATGTTATTGATCCTTCCTGACGGTTCCGTTCCGGTCGTCCTCGGGTCGTCCTTGCGTCGATGGATTAAAAGAGCAAACGCGATGCCGGCGACCGAACGTCGCCGCGCCGCGGCGTTCCATCCGCTCATTTTCACGGAACTTGAGCGAAAAATGACAAAATCTTGTGAAGGCCGCGCCTTCGATTCGCGTTGTAACGATTACAAGGGGTTGCGATCGCGATCCGGCGGCTTTCTTTTCGGTCGGAGGGGATCTAGAGTAGAGGTGGTAAGAGGATCGATTCGGGCCGATTCTCTTCGTGGGGATCGGCGGCTTGGGGATTGGATCGGGGAGCGTCTGGGCATGTCGACCTCCGGGGCACAACCAGATCGCGTGAGCGAACCCGACGAAACGTTCGCCGGGAGGCTGCTGCAATGGCCTTCGGCGTTCGCGCATTGGCTTTGGGATTGGCGGAGGATTCCGCGTCGGCTCGAGCCGAGGAGCGGTTCCGAGCCCGTTCCGCGGTTCCGTAACATCTGCGTAAGTCGCGAGGCGGGCGCGGGAGGGGGAACGATCGCGCGGTTGGTCGGTCAAGAATTGGGCTGGAAGGTTTACGATCACGAGATTGTGGAATCGATCGCTCGCGGGATGGGGATCACGAACGAAGAGGTTAAAATCCTTGACGAGCTTGCGCCAAGTCTTGCTCAAGATTGGATCTTGCCGCTGCGTGAGGAGTATTACGCGCCTCAGGAGGCGTATCTGGATCATCTCGCCAAGTTGATCGCGACGATTGGACAGGCGGGGGATTCGGTGATTGTCGGTCGA
>JAKBCQ010000612.1 GCA_021807585.1 Planctomycetota bacterium
CCCGGGAATCGGCTGGGTGAAGTCGTTCAAGCCGTTCGCACAAGTCATTCGTATGAAGAGCCCGCGATCGACGTTTATCCCCTCGCGGACTTCGAGCACGCCGATCGACCGTCGGGTCGGATCGGAGATTTGAAAGCGCCCGAATCGCTCGGCGATTTCGCCGAACGGATCGCTTTGGAGCTGAAAACGAATCAACTTTTGTTCACAGGAGATTCCGATCGGTCGATCAAACGGGTGGCGATCGCTTGCGGCGCGGGGGGCGATTTTCTCGACATCGCGGCGAATTCGGCGGCCGACGTTCTTTTGACGGGCGAGGCTCGTTATCATCGCGCGGTCGAGAGCGAGACGCTGGGGATCGCGCTGATCACCGCGGGACACCACGCGACCGAACGCCCCGGGGTCGAGAATCTCGCCGCTCGGATCGCCGCGGCGTTTCCAAATCTCACGGTGTGGGCGAGCCGCTCCGAACACGACCCGCTCCGCGCGGTCGATCTCGCTTCATCGCCGCGCCGCGAAATAATCTGAAATCGCGCCGTCAATATCACCAAGAATCTGTATATGTAATTATGAAATTATTCCAAGATGGCAATAGAACACATGTCCGCGTATTAGAATGTTCGGATTCGAAACGACGCCGCGGCCGTCCGGAGAATCGGATCGGCCGCGGCTTTTGGTTGCCGATCGTTCGTTTATTCCTCGACTTCGGGGGCTTCGGGCGTCGACTTGCCGGTGCGCGAAGTGGGCAAGGGGAGATTCTTTTGATGTTCCCACTGTCCCGCCCAAGGTTGTCCGGTCCATCGTTGAAGCGAGATCGTCCGCACGGTCGGCCGATCCTCGTCGCGGATCACCTCGCCCCAGGCGCCCAGATACGCCGCCTGAACCTGAGCCGAACTTCCCCCGACGCACAATAATCGCTCGCCGCCGGGCGCCAAACACGCGACGGCTCGCCAATCTTGCGCCGCCGTGGATTCTGAAATGCTCATTCTTCACTCAATTCCCCGCCCGCCAAACAAAACATTCTTCGTTGATCCACGTAAGATTCAACGATTTACATCTCGACGGGACTTGCGGTTAAAACTTCACTCTATGTCTTTTCGATCCGTCGTTCTTGATCGCCCGGACGGCTGGAACCGCGGGCGATAACGTTCGCCGGAATTCCGCCAAGGCCGCGGCGGTCGGATTCATCGAATCCGCGCCGATCGATACGCCCATCGCTTCAAGTCGTCTCGATCGTGCCGACCGAGGAACGTCTCGAAGAATCAGAGGTCGACGCCTCGCAAGGATTCGAGACAATCGCCGCGCACAAACCGAAATTGCGTCGATCTCTCGGATACCCTTATTTTACTCCGGCGACCAAGCCGCGGCGAATAAATTCTCTCATAATTTCCCCGACTCCCGCGGCGAAATCAAGCAAAACTGCCTATTTCAGAACGAGTTAAGGCGATCGGTGCAAACCCGATTTCGATCCCGCCGAGCCCGCGTCGACCGCGATCGACCCGCTATTTCGTGCCGATTCGCAGCAAAACCTTGCCCCGACGACCGACCGCCTCGGCCTGACGTGCCGCGTCGGCGATGTCGTCGAGCGCGAAGACGCCCCCCGTCTCGGTCGCAAGAACTCCCGATCGAATCAGATTGGCGATCTCATGAAACAGTCCGAGCGCCTTGGGAATCCCCAACGCCCCATGACTGAGCTTGGGCATCCAATGTCCCAGCCAAAAGCCCTCGACAATCCGCTTTTCGGCGATCATCAACCGCGGATCGATGCGAATCGGTTCGTTCGAAAGCGTGCCGTATACGATCATCCGTCCACCGGGAGCGAGCGAATTGAACAGCGCCGTTCCCACGTCTCCCCCCACGCAATCGAGCGCATACTTCACCCCGGAAGACCCGACGATTCGCCTCACCTGATCTTCAATCGGCCCCTCCGAAGACGAGATCACCGCGTCGGCGCCCGCCGATTTGATCTCGTCGATCGCCCCTTTCCGACGCACGACGTTGATCGTCAAAAAACCGTCGTGTTGACCCAATTTAATAATCATACGTCCAAGCGCCGATCCCGCCGCCGATTGGAGCAGCCACTCGCCGCGGGGAACCTTGAGCTCGTGGCGAACGAGCGCCAAAACCGTCGCCGGATTGACGAAAAACGACGCGATCTGTTCGTCGGGAAGGTCGTCTGGAATGCGCACCGCTTGCCGCGCCGGGATGACCGCGTATTCGGCCCAATTGCCGCCGCGATTGTTCAAAACCGCGACGCGACGCCCCAGCACGAGCTTACCCAGCAACCCCGGGCCCGCCTTATCGATCACGCCGACCCCTTCGAAGCCGGGAGTCGCGGGAAGTTTGGGGAGCACGCCGTAACGACCCCGAACGACCAGTAAATCGGACGGATTGATCGGACTGAACAGCATCCGGGCGCGAACCTCGCCGGGACCGGGCTCGGGGTCGGCGAGCACGCGAACCGACAGAACTTCGTCGGGTTCGCCGAATCGATCGAATACGATCGCTTTCATGAATCAATCTCATTTCCTTATCGCACGCGAAATCGCGCACCGCGTTCGATCGAAAAAAATGGGGTTCCGACTCCGCGCCGGAACCCTCGATCAAACCCGATCACGCTCGATCAATCGTCGCCAAACACGTCGATCGCGATCACGGTTCGACGGCGTTGAGCGAAGCATCCAAAACCTTGGCGATCCGCCGAGCGCTTTCGTCGTAAAACGCGCGCGAAACGTCGTCGATCACCACGTTCTTTTGATCGAGCAACTTGACGATCTTATCACGAATCTCACCGAGATGCATCCGCGCCAAGGCGCGGGCGTCGGCGGGAGCGGAAGATTGTCCCATAAACAGAATATACCCGAATTGATTTCCGAGCGCGTTTGAGCGATCCCCCAGCACAAGTGACGAAAGCTTATGCATATGTTCACGCTGCAAATTGCGTCGCACGAGAGTCGTCGAAATGACGACGGGCTTGCCGTCGGTCGAATTCGGCGGATTGAGATCGGACCAGATTCCGTCGGTGACGGCGCGGAAGAGTTCGGAGATCTTGAGCGGGTCCGATCCCGGATCGGCTTGCAGCTCCTGGTTTTCGAGCCGCGCCAACACGCCGCGGTCGAAGCAGCGGTTGAGCGAGATCCGTTGCACCGCGAGAATCCGCTCGTGAACCGGCCCCTCGACTCCGCCGATCGATTCCTCGCCCCAGTGCGACCACCTCCCCGCCGAAAGCTTGCGCAAAAGACTCGGCGAATACTGATAAGATTTTTCGTTGAAGATCCGGTCGACGATCAGCCGCAACGCCTCGCGCTGCTTCACCCCCGCGATCGGCGCGATCGGATCGCGTCCCCCTTTATCCCCCTTGTGATC
>JAKBCQ010000613.1 GCA_021807585.1 Planctomycetota bacterium
TTGAGGAATACGTCGATCGTTCCGCGCTCGACGTGATAACCGTAGACGCGGTCGAGCGCCGTGCCGCGGCGGGGGCTCTTTTCGAGCAGCGAAACGAAGCGTTCGACCGCCTTGCGTTCGCGTTCCTCGTCGCGCTCCGCGGCGGGATCGGCTTGAACCGCGTCGCCGGGCTTCACGGTCCGAGGGCCTGGCGGCGGGCTCGCGTTCCCGTTCGCCGAAGCGGGACGATCGTCTTGAACGTTCTCCGCGTTCGTCAAATCGAACACCCGAAAGATCGCCGGGATCAACGCCGCGACGGTAAAAGCCGTGAATCGCCTGGATCGCAACATGATGCTTCGCCTCGGCTATCAAGTCGTCCGTTCTCGTTCCGCGCCGCTCGAACGTATCGAAATCGTGAGAGGTATCGCGTAGAATACACGGGCGCGTCGAATTGGTCAATTGTCCGAATTCGGGGTGCGACGGATCGAACCAATTCATCCGTCGGCGATACCGCGGATTGAACAATCGGTTCGGTCGTCGATCATATTTATGGATTTTGAGAACAAGCCAATGCCCCGATCGGTCGCAACCCCCCCCGGCCCCAAAGGACGATTCCTCTCGGGCAATCTCCGCGAATTCCAGGAAAACCCGCTCGCGTTTCTCGAACGTATCGCGCGAACCTACGGCGACGTCGTGTCGCTTCGGCTCGGCCCCGTCAAAATCTGGGCGCTGAATCATCCTGATTTAATTGAACAAGTTCTTGTTGATCAGAATCGAAAGTTCACCAAGCATTTCGCGCTCCGTCGCGCCAAGCCGACGCTCGGCGAGGGGCTTTTGACGTCCGAGGGAGACTTCTGGCGGCGCCAACGCAAGCTCGCGCAGCCCGCGTTTCACAAAGACAGGATCGCTTCGTACGCGTCAATCATGGTCGATTACACCGAGAGGATGCTCGCGACGTGGAACTCGGGAGAAACCCGCGACATTCAGCACGAGATGATGAAGACGACGCTTCAGATCGTCGCCAAATGTCTGTTCGACGCCGACGTCGAAGGAGACGCGAACGACGTGAGCGAGGCGATGGAAACGATCACGCATTCGTTTAACGATCGCGTCCGGAGCGTCGTCCGCACGCCGATCTGGCTCCCCACTCGATCGAACGTGCGCTACCTCAAGGCCAAAAGACGAATCGACGAGGTCGTGTTGCGAATCGTCGCCGAACGAAGGAAATCGACCGAGAATCACGGCGATTTGTTATCAATGCTCATTCAAGCGCGCGACGATGATAATGGAGGGATGACCGACCGCCAACTGCGCGACGAGGCGGTGACGTTGTTTTTGGCGGGTCATGAGACGACCGCGAACACGCTTGCGTGGGCGTGGCTGTTGCTTTCGCGTCATCCCGACGCCGAGGCGAAACTTCATGAGGAGCTCGACGCGGTTTTGGGGGATCGACCGCCGACGATTGAAGACTTGCCTAAGTTGAAATATACGGAGAACGTCGTTACCGAGACGTTGCGTTATTATCCGACGGTTTGGCTGTTGGGGCGCGAGGCGATCGAACCGTGCGAGCTCGGCGGTTATCGGCTCCCCAGGGGTCATACGGTTTGGATGAGCCAGTGGGTTGTGCACAGGGATCCGCGTTTTTTCGCCGAGCCCGATCGGTTTTTCCCCGACCGATGGGCCGACGACCTCGCGAAGAAATCGCCCCGGTACGCGTACTTTCCGTTCGGCGGGGGCCCTCGCATTTGCATCGGCGATTCGTTCGCCAAGATGGAGGCGGTGTTGATGCTCGCGACGATCGCTCGGAAATTCCGCCTCCGCCTCGTCCCTGGAGCGACCGTCGCGATGCTCCCGTCGATCACCCTCCGAGCCGACGGCGGAATCCCCATGACGATTTATCAACATGAGTATGCTAACGACTCGTTGGTTTCTTAAATTCCAAATCAGACGAATTCAATCTCAATCGCGCTCGTTCGGCTTGACGACTCTTTTCTATTTCTGTAGAAATAGCGAAGTCGAAGGACGACCAGGAATTCCTTGATAGTAAGGAGGCGAGCATGTCGCGTCCCGCGAGCCCTCAGCCGACCGACGGCGAGCTTGAGATCTTGAAGATCCTTTGGGAGATCGAACCCGCGGGTCTTGGCCGAATCCATGCGGCGCTTCGGCAAAAACGCGAAGTCGCGATGACGACCGTCGCGACGATGCTCAAGACGATGCGCGTCAAGGATCTTGTCGATCGCGACGAAGGCGCTCGCGGTTACACCTATAAAGCGAAGGTCGGACGTTCCGCGGCGGTGTCGGGGCTGATCGGCAAGCTCGTCGATCTCGTTTTCGACGGTTCGGCGCGCAATCTCGTTTCGCATCTCGTCGAGGACGGAAAACTTACGGCTCGCGACCGCGCCGAAATAGCCGAATTGCTCGATCAATCACCCGCCAAGAAGCGTTCTCCAAAGATGAAGGGAGATAACGCATGATCTATCGAATTGCGCTTTCACATTCTTTATGGATCGCTCTCGGTCGAACCATGCTTCATCTCTTTTGGGTTGGAGGAGCAATCGGAATCGCCGCTGCGATCTTGAACCTGATCTTGAGATCCGCTCGTCCCGAACTCCGATATACATCCATACTCTTCTGTTTGTTTCTCTTAACGCTCTCCCCGGCGGCCATCCTTCCAATCGTTTACGAGCCTCGGTTCGCCGTCGAAGCAAAGAACGCCAGTGAAGACGATTCGTCGATCGGTCGGGAGTATCCTCTCGAATCGAATCAGAGAGTTATTAGATCAAAATCTAACTATTCTTTTATCTCTTCACGGGATACGGCGGCCGTCGATCGGCGATCGACCTTGGACGAGATCGCGAACCGACTACCTTGGATCTGGCTGATCGGATCGCCCGGTTCGCTTCTGATGCTCGTCACGGGTCTCGTCGGCGTCGAGCGATTGAGGCGAGCGAGCCGAGAAATCGCAGCGGAAGGAATCCCCGAGCGGTGTCGAGCCCTCGCCGATTCCCTTTCGATCACTCGGAAGGTCGGCACGGCGATTTGCGACCGACTGACTTCACCCGTTTTGATCGGCGTCGTTCGCCCCCTCATCCTGCTTCCCCCCGCGGCTTTAACCGGCTGGAACTTCGATCAGCTTGAAATGGCGTTGCTTCACGAACTAGCGCACATTAAACGATATGATAATATTGTTAATGTGTTTCAGCGATTCGCCGAATCGCTCCTCTTTTTCCATCCGGTCGTTTGGCGACTTTCCAGCCAAATTCGCTTCGAGCGCGAGCTCTGTTGCGATCGAATCGTCGTCGATAGGATTGGTAAACCGTATGAATATGCTCAAATGCTCGCGACTCTCGTCGGGTCGGACCGCGAGCTCGATAGCGCCGT
>JAKBCQ010000614.1 GCA_021807585.1 Planctomycetota bacterium
TATGGTAAAACATATTCATGAATTGGGGCTAAAGCCCCAGGTGATCGTCGGCACGCAACGGACTGTGATCGCCGCGGTCGGTGAGGAACGCGTCGGCCTCGTCGAGGCGCTCGAACCGAGCCCTGGCGTCGAGAAAGTGCTGCCGATTCTCGCCCCCTACAAACGTGCGTCGTCGGAACTCAAAGCCGACCGGACGGTCGTCAAGGCGGGAGGGCTCGAGGTCGGCGGGATCAAGGTGGCTGTCATCGCGGGGCCTTGCTCGGTCGAAAGCGAGGAACAAATCGTTCGGCTGGCGCGGATCCTCAAACAACGAGGAGCGACGGGACTACGAGGCGGCGCCTTCAAACCCAGAACGAGCCCATACAGCTTTCAAGGACACAAGGAAGACGGCCTTAAAATGCTCGCCGCGGCGCGGGCCGAAACGGGCCTGGCGATCGTCACCGAGGTGATGGCGCCCGAACACGTCCCCATGGTTTCCAAATACGCCGACGTTCTTCAAATCGGCGCGCGTAACATGCAAAATTATCAGTTGTTGCAGGCGGTCGGTGATTCGGGCGTGCCGGCGCTTCTGAAACGAGGCATGAGCGCGACGATCGACGAGTTTTTGCTCGCCGCCGAGTACATCCTCGATCGGGGCAATCCGGGGGTGATGTTATGCGAACGCGGCATTCGCACGTATGAAGATCACACGCGGTTCACCCTCCCGCTCGCGACGGTCCCGTACCTTCACGAGAAGAGCCACCTGCCCGTCGTCGTCGACCCGTCGCACGGCACGGGAAAAGCCGGACTCGTCGCTCCCATGGCGAAGGCTTCGGTCGCCGCGGGCGCCGACGCGTTGATCGTCGAGGTTCACGAAGACCCTGAAAACGCCGCGAGCGACGGCTCGCAAACGATCACCCCCGACGAATTCTCCAAAATGATGAACGAATGCCGACGCGTCGCCGAGGCGGTCGATCGCATCATGTAAACGCTCCGCCGCGATCAAACACGTCGACGATTCTTGAGATGAACTTATCCAAGAATCGTCGACTGCTCAATTACTTATTGGAGATTTCCAGAAACGTATCGCCCAAGAAGATGCGATTCGTCGGCGCCGCGGAGATCGGCCCGTTGATGCCGAAAACCGCGATCTGATACGTTTTGCCGGGCTTGGGATCGGCGAGTTCGACACGATTGGGGGCGTTGAAGCCCGCGACGACCGAACCGCCGACCTGTCCCGGCTTGCGGGGAAGTTTGCCGTCGATCCACACCTCGCCGTAATCGTCGACCGTCGTCGAGAACGACACACGCTTCCCTTCGACGCCGTCGGGAAGCGTGACCTTAATACGATACCAGCAAAAGCAAACGAGCCCCGTCGACCGACCTCGGCCCAGAGTCTCGGGCTTGACGATCTCCCATTTCGAATCGTCGAAATCGGCGCCGAACGCCTTGGGCTCGATGTTGTACGTCTTGCACGGCTTGCCGTCGGGATCTTTGGCGTCGACCTCGACGAGCTTCACATTGGAATATCGCCATTCTCCCTTGATCTCTTTCACCCCCGCCTCGATGCGAAGATCGATCTTTTTGCCCGAAGCCTCGCCGCCGACAGCGATCCCGAGAGCGGTCGCGATTCCCGCGGCCGATGCGATCACGACGCCGACGGCAAACCAGTTAGACTTCTTCATAGCTTATCAGTCCTTATTCTTGGAAGTTTGATCGATCGAGCCCGCGGTTTTGTTTGGATCAAGTTCGGGTTTTGTCGGCGCCGAATCGACGCGGCTTGGTTGCGGCGGGCAAGGCGTTACGATTACCGCGGGATCGGGAACATGTTTGAGCAAGTCTTCAAGTTGAAATTCGTGATAAGGCTGATTCGACGCGGGTTCGCCTTCGATCGAAGCGTTGGCGACCCAGAGTCGCGTCGATTTGGGCTCGAATAATACGCTGTGCAGGTTCGATTTCATCGCGACGGGGCGGTCCATCAAGCTCCGCGCCGACGCCGCGTCGAACGTTCCGTGGCCGGCGATCACGCGTTCGGCGAGCTTCTCGTAACGTTTCCCCGCCGACATCAAGACCGCGTCCGGGATCGCGTACGGCAGCCTTTTCTCGGCCTCTCCCATGCGGATCACGCCGAAGACGTCCCACGACGCCTCAAGCCCCACCCCCTCGCCGCGGTCGCCGTCGGCAATTACATAAAAATACTGACATGTTCTTGGGTGATCATGAAATATCGCGAGGGCGCGGTCGAGATCGCCGGCTTCTTCGAGCGCCGTGCGCACGAGGAGGGGCATCGGCACGCCGGCCCAATGGCCGAGCCCTTTTCCGCCCATCTCGCCGATCGAAATGTGCTTGGCGTTCATGCCCGTTACCGAGCCGATGAAGCCCGAGTAGGTGACGTTGACGAAGGGGATTTTGCCTTCGGGTTCGGCGACGACGAGGACTGCGTGTTCTTGGAGCCGCCAATCGCAACCGTAATCGAGGATTCTGCCGTGATAGAGCGTGCCGTCGCGGGTGGCCGAGCCTTTGATCGCGAAACCCGAGCAGTGAAACAGTTCGGGGATGAAGTTCGCGGCGATGAGATCGTCGAGCGGGACTCCTGAGCCGTCGGCGAGGCCCTTGAGTTCTTCAAAGAAGCGGTCGGGAACGTGGGGGCGTTCGATTCCGACGATCGCTTTGATGATCGCCTTGGGTTCGATTTTTTGGCCAAAGAGTTTGAAATCGGCCTCTTTCGCCTTTTCTTCGAACAAGAACCGGACGAGTTCGCGGATATCATCTTTGAGGAGCGTTCCGTGCTGAAAGCCCATGGCGTACGGGCCTCCCTTAAGGTGCAAAACGCGATACCCGCCGACGTTTTCGACGAATCCCGCGCCGCACCGCGCGATCGTTTGATCGCCGTTCTCGGTAGACGCCGAAAGCGAGCTGGAAACGTAGATCAGACCGAGAACCGCGAAGAAAATCATCGATCGCGATTGAAATCGAGCAATCGGGAATCGCATCGAACGCTCCCTGTATTATGAGTCGACGAAGCGCGATCCGCGATCGGCTCGCCGCTTGAAGTGTAACGCGTGATACGACTTGAAGCAAAATCGAAAAAGATCGCTCGCTCCCACCCGATCTTTTATCATACCTTATGATTTTAGAAAATGAATTGATCTCATCGTTTCACGGGCGGAATGATTGTGACGATCGCGGGACGATCGACCCCTTCGATCTGGATCGCTATTATACATGGCGACGATGGTAATCGATTCTTATGAATTCGTGCTGTAAACATTAGTCGAGATTTGGAATTTGAATCGACTCTACGCACTTCGATCTCGGAAGGATGTTCGACGCCGATCATCTTTCCGATCGGCGAACCGTCGTTGCGGAAGACGAGAAATC
>JAKBCQ010000615.1 GCA_021807585.1 Planctomycetota bacterium
TCGAGCGTGTCGCTCGAACAATTCGCGAATCAAGCCCCCGCGCCGCCTTGATGGGCTCAATCGGCGCACAAACACCTCATGGCCGACCAGCGTCTTCGACGGCAAATCGCCGTTCTCGCCGCGCAGCTCATGTACGAACGCCTTGAAACCGAATATTTCACCGCCAAGCGGAAGGCCGCACGCCGGTTGGGTGTCGAGTATCGCCATCGCCCCGCCGATCTCCCCTCGAATCGTGAAATTCGCGATCAAATTCAGGCGACTGCGCGAATCCACGAAGGCGAGAAACGGCTCATCAAACTTCAAGACATGCGTATGGCGGCGCTGAGATTGATGCGATCGCTGGCGCGATTTCGTCCGCGATTGATCGGCAGCGTCCTCACGGGGCATGTCCGAAAGGGCTCGGATATCGACATCCACGTGTTTTCCGATCACCCTGCGCACGTCACCGACGCGATCGATTCGCTCGGCCTCGGTTACGATCTTGAACACAAACGAATCGTCAAATACGGAGAAGAACGTATTTTCACACACGTTCATGTTAAAGATCGATATCCCTTCGAATTGACGCTCTACCCCGAGGATAAAGCGCATTACGTGTTTAAAAGCTCGATCACGGGGAAGGCGATCGAGCGCGCGTCGATCGCCGAGCTTGAGGAGTTGATCAAACGAGAACATCCGGCGATCGATCTCGAAAACGACCTGGAACGGATCGACGATCATATCGATCGGTTCGAGGTTTATCGGATGCTGCTCAAACCGCTTGAGGAGGTGAAGCAGAACGCTCGGTTTCATCCCGAGGGAGACGCGCTTTACCACAGCCTGCAGGTGTTTGAGCGGGCGCGCGATCGACGCGCGTACGACGAAGAGTTCCTGCTCGCGTCTCTTTTGCATGATGTCGGCAAGGCGATCGATCCCGCGGATCACGTCGCGGCGGGGCTCGAGGCGCTCGAAGGATCGATCACCGAGCGGACGGCGAATTTGATCGCGCATCATATGGAGGCGATCGCATACCGCGCGGGGACACTGGGCGCTCGATCGCGCATTCGGCTTTCTCACAATGAAGATTTTGAGGACATCATGCTTTTACGAGAACTCGACGATCTCGGGCGTGTCCCTGGCGCCGAGGTTCCCGAGCTCGATGAGGCGCTCGATTTTCTCCGCGATCTTTCCGAGCGGAACGAGGGGACGACGACGACCGACGCCTAATACCGGGCGGCGATCGACGCCGACTTCCGACCCGCACTTGATCGATCGCGGCGATTCTTTCGAGAGCGAGATCGACGATCTTGTCGTCAAGCCGCGTCGAAACCATTGATCGCGGTCTTAATCTTATGTTTGATCTTTAAGGGAATCGCGGAGTCGATTAACGAAGCCGCGATTCAATCATCGCGTTTACGCATCGAATCCCGCAGGCCTCCTCGGCTTTCGCGTTTCTGAACTTGACATTGGCGATGGTATCCTCATATAATGCGTTTTGTGAAATTCGCCTCATGTTCAAACCCGCCTGAAAATTCAAGGCCGGCGCCGAGGCCATATCGGGCTCGCCTGGCGAGCTTACCGTTCATACGCGTTTAAATACGACGAGAAAAACCGATGCAATCAGAATCGAAATGGTATCATTACATCTCTTACTTTTTCGGCGGAGCCTTCCTGGCGAACATGATTCCGCACCTTGTGAACGGAGTCTCGGGGGCGCCGTTCCAAAGCCCTTTCGCCACACCTCCCGGACGCGGGTTGTCGTCATCGACGATCAACGTCGTTTGGGGAATGTTCAACCTGGTCGTCGCTTATCTTTTGGTGGTTCGGGTCGGCCGGTTCGATTTGCGACGGACGAAACATGTGCTCGTGCTGGGATTGGGCGTGTTGATCATGTCGCTTATGTTGGCGCATTCGTTCGGCAAATATCATGGAGGCGATCTTTAAACTCGGTGATTCGACACAAGGGATCAGCTTTTCGTTCCGGAACGCTCGGTCTACCTCGAATCGTCGATATGACTCTCCATCAGTCGTCATGAGTTGAATCAGTCGGTATACCGTTGAAATATGCGGTTTTCGAGGAGGAAGCAAGAACCGATGCGCCGGCATTGATTGACGCGAGTTGCGGGACGGCTTGATTTGGGATATTCGAGTCCCGACCGAGCGCGCGCCGATAAGAGAGGCGCCGATCCGATCGAACCGGAACTTCGGTCGGAGCGAACCAAGCCGAGCGGGCGAACGAACCTCATATTGGCGATCAGGATGCGAAAGGTTCGTATCTCAGGAAGAGGCCTTGATTTATGACGCTTCAGGGAAGAGCGAGCGGGAGCGTAAGCGGGATTGCGCTCGCGATCTGTTCGATCGCAACGGCGATGTGCGCCGGTGGGGAACACTCGCCACGGGTTTTGCCTGAGAACGCGGTTCAGCCCGCGGGCGCGAGCTTCGAGGGATATCCCGTCATCGGCACGCGTCAGAAGGTTTGGATCGGCGAGGACATCCTTGGAGAATCGGCCCGCGAGCTTGCGGTCCGGCCGATCCGAGGTTTGGGAATGATGACGATTCGGCCGCTCGAACGTTTGACGGTGCGCGCCAAGGAGATCACGCCGATCGCCAAGATCGGTCATATGTCGCCGATTTGCGACCCGCTCGCGAACCCCAATCGCGGGGGGGATTTCGGCGGCGACGCGGTTCCCGCGCGGTTGACCTTGTTGACCGACAGCGAGCCCGCGATCCAGGCGTTATTGCGGTTGATCGCGGGGGCGCAGTATCGAATCGACCTGATGATGTATGGATGGGACGACGACTTCACCGGGCGCCAGGTGGCCGAGGCGCTCGCGTCGAAAGCTCGCGAGGGGGTTCTGGTGCGAGTCGTGGCCGATCATGCGGCGTATCTGATTCATAATAGAAAAGTGGTTGAGGGATCTTCCACATTTTTGGATTTATTAAAATCAACCCCGAACGTCGCGGTCTTACTTGGACCCGACCCGTTCATTCGGCTCGATCATCGTAAGTTGGCGGTGATCGACGATAAAACGGCCTGGACGGGGGGGATGATTCTGACCGATACGGCGCGGGTTCGCTGGCACAATTTCGCGTATCTCGCCCAAGGCCCGATCGTCGCCGAGTTCGCCGCGGTGTTCGACGAGCGGTTTCGCCACGCGGGGGGCGTTTCGGTTCCCTCCTCCCCGGGCGCGAGCGAGTATGCGAGTTCGGTCGTTCCCAACGCCGCGGTGCGGCTTGTAAGGACCGACGTTTGCAAAAGGTCGTTGAAAAGTTCGGTCTATCACGCGGTCGATCACGCTCAAAACCGTATTTATATTGAGAATCCTTACTTTACCGATGAACAGTTGATTTCAAAATTGGTCGCGGCGAGTCGTCGCGGG
>JAKBCQ010000616.1 GCA_021807585.1 Planctomycetota bacterium
GGACGGGCTTTTCCTGCTCGGCCATGAAGACCGAACCCATGCCCCCCTCGCCGATCTTTTGCAGGAGTTTATACGGTCCGATGCGACTTCCGGGTCCTTCGAGGATCGTGCGTTCGCCCCTCAGAGAGGCGGTGGGTTCCATGCATTGAAGAGCCGGCGTGCTACAGTCGATCGCCGCGGGATCGGCGCGTTCGGACGAGGCGAGTTCGGCTGAAACGCTCTCGGACACCGCTTTAGCCGCGGCGTCCGAGCCGGCGATGGGATCGGTAGGATCGTGGTCTGAGGTCGCCTCCGACGAGCGTGCGTGGGCTCGCAGAAATTCGTCGACGCGGCGACGGAGCGAATCGTCCCCTGCGCACGCTTGATCAAGATATGCTGACTGTTTGGCAGGATCGAGAATGGATAGGGCGTTGATAAAGATTTCTCGTTCGTTCATCATGGGTTTCCGCATTGAGACGAAAACGGGGTCTCAATAGGCTGTGCGATTACCGGGTTGAAAACGCGCGGCGGACGGTGAAAAAACTTGGGAGATGTCCCGGAATCGGGGTTTAAGACGACGATCGAGGGGACGCGAGCCGCGATCTCTGTAGCCGGCCTGTCGCGGACGTAAGTCCAGTGAGAATAATCGGTTCGGGGTAAAATGCCGATCAGCTCGGTCGATCGCGTCCAGGAGCCTCGTCGCCTCGTTCATGTTATCAACGATATCAGACGGGTAAGACCCTTGCAACATCCCGATCCAACGAAACGGTTGATTCAACCTAAGTGTTTGAAATAAAATGAGTTTGATGGAATTCGGATCGAGTGAATGTGCTCGGAAATTCGATCGAGAGTGCGCCGTGACGAGCCTTTGAGCCTGGCGATTCGTCCGATTCGATCGCGACCTAAAACGACGACGTGTCCCGACCCGATCGTTTGGTGTAAAGTGGACCGGCGGAATCGCAATCGAGGCGATTCCGTTCCGTGAAACCTTAATGATCGAGCACCCTGGGATTGAATCACGCCATGTCCGTCGCGACCTCTCCCGCATCGAAATCCACGCTGTTCCAAGAGCTCGCCCGGATCGTCGGCGCCGAGGGGGTGATCGAACACCGTGACGAACTGCTTGTTTATGAATGCGATGGATACGTGATCGAAAAGAGCCTCCCCGACGTCGTCGTGTTTCCGACGACGACCGATCACGTTGTGGCGATCGTCAAGCTTTGCGGCCGGCTCGGCGTGCCGTTCGTGCCTCGGGGCGCGGGGACGAGCCTCGCGGGGGGGACGCTAGCGGTCGGCGGAGGGGTGATGATTTGCCTCACGCGGATGAAGCGAATCGTCGAGATCAACCTCGCCGACGGTTACGCGATCGTCGAGCCGGGGGTCGTCAACGTGTGGCTGACGCGGGCGCTCGCGGGAAGCGGGTTCCATTACGCTCCCGATCCGTCAAGCCAAACCGCGTGCACGATCGGCGGCAACGTCGGCACGAACTCGGGAGGCCCTCATACGCTCAAATATGGTGTAACAGTTAACCATGTATTGGGAGTTGAACTCGTCCTTCCCGACGGATCGATCGTCCGGACCGGCGGAGTGACCGAAGACAACCCCGGTTATGATTTGACGGGGTTGATCGTGGGTAACGAGGGGACGTTCGGAATCGTCACGCGGGCGACGGTGGCGCTGACCCGCGACCCCGAGGCGGGGCGGACGTTGTTGGGGGTTTTCGCCGACGTCGAATCGGCGACCGAGACCGTCAGCGATATCATCGCCGCGGGGATCGTACCCGCGGCGCTCGAGATGCTCGATCAACCGATGATTCAGGCGATTGAGCAGGCGTTTCATCTCGGCTTCCCCGTCGACGCGGGGGCTCTGTTATTGATCGAAGTCGACGGTCTCGACGTCGGCCTCGATAACCAGGCCGAGGCGATCGCCGAGATCACCAAAAAGCGGGGAGGATCGGTTCAAAAAGCGATCGCGTGGCGAACCCGCAAAGAACCCGAATATGTCGCGGTGTGGAAGGCTCGGAAATCGGCGTTCGGCGCGATCGGGCGATTGAGCCCCACGTTTTGCACCCAGGACGGAGTCGTTCCGCGCACAAAACTTCCGCACATTTTAAGGGTGATCACGCAGATTGGTTTAAAATATGATATCAAGATTGCCAACGTATTTCACGCGGGGGACGGCAACATTCATCCGATTCTTTTATTCGACGAGCGCGACGAGGAGCAGGTGAAGCGGGTTTTGAAGGCGAGTCATGAGATTTTGGAGGAGTGTATCGCGGTGGGCGGGAGCGTGACGGGGGAGCATGGAATCGGCGTGGAGAAGATGGAGTTCATGCCGCTATTGTTTTCTCCCGCGGACATCGCGGCGATGATCGCGGTTCGAGCCGTGTTCAATCCCGAGGGGCGGTGCAGTCCTTCGAAGATGCTGCCGACGGGAGCGGGGTGCGTCGAGCGCAAAACGCCCGGCAGAATGGCTTCGGCGTGAGCCGCGGCCGCGACCGTCGCGACTCGTTCATAATTCGTTATAATTACGTGAATATTCACTGGCGTTATCAAGCTTTTAGGATTGATCGATGAATTGGCCGGAAAGCGAAGCGGGGGGTTGTTTGGGTTGCGGACGGAACGCATTGGCGACTTATCGTCCCGAGAGCGTCGACGCGGTGCGGGGGGTGGTGATCGAGCGGACGGCGCTGGGCGAGGCGATATATCCGCAGGGGGGGGGGACGGCGCTCGATTACGGCGGGATTCCTGGGCATCCTGGCGTTGCGATCGACATGCGATCGCTCAATCGTGTGATTGATTATCCCGCGGCCGATATGACGGTGACGGTCGAGGCGGGGATGACTTTCGCCGAATTGCGGCGGGTTTTGGCGGAGCGCGGCCAGCGGTTGCCGCTCGACGCACCCGAGGGGGATCGCGCGACGATGGGTGGGATCTTTGCGACGAATACGAGCGGGCCGAGGCGATTGGGCTGGGGTCGACCGCGTGATTGGATCATCGGCGTCGGTTTTGTGACCGCCGCGGGGGAATTGGTGAAGGGGGGCGGGCGCGTCGTCAAGAACGTGGCTGGATATGATTTTCCAAGGTTGCTGACGGGATCGATGGGGACGTTGGGAATTATTGTACAGATGACGCTCAAGACGAGGCCGATCGCCGCATCGACGGCAATTGTTTGGGCGACGTTTGATCGGTCCGACGACGTTCGCGAGGCGTTGGCGAGGCTGACGACGTCGTCGACCCGTCCGACCGCAGTCGAGCTTTTGAATCGTCCCACGGCGACCGCGATCGGCGAGCCTTCGGGCCTTCCCTCGGGCTTATGGACGATCGCGATCGGCTTTGAGGGAGAGAAAGAGACGGTCGCGTGGCAGACCGAGCGT
>JAKBCQ010000617.1 GCA_021807585.1 Planctomycetota bacterium
TCGCCGCCGAAAAAGCGACTCCCCGCCGCGACGACCCGCGATTGTCCGCCTTCCACACCGCGAATCCGCGATCGTTATAAAAGCGAGCCGTCAGATCGGCGGTCATTCCCCACGAATCGGTCACCGTTTGAACCGTCGGACCGCCGTAAACCATCACGATCAACGGCGCCTTGCGTCCCGGAATCGCCCCCCTGGGCGCGTAATAAGCCCCGTAAAGCGTCACGCCGTCGCGCGTTTTGAACTCGGTGATCTCGGGAGCCTCAAGGCCGAACTCGCGTATCCGCGCATCCCCCGCGGCGTCGTGAAGCGTCGCAATCAACTTCCCCGATCGATCGCGCAGCGTCGTCAGCGGCGGCCGCGATCGACTCGAATACGTATCCACATAATAATCGCCGTTAGCCGAAACGACGACTCGATGCGTCCCAGGCTCGCGCGTTACGACATGAATCGGCCCCCCGTCGAGCGACACGCGATACGCCTTCGCCTCGAGCGGACTCTCGCGCCCCGCCTCGAACCAAACCTCGCGACGTTTGGAATCAAGCAAGATCAGTCCGTCGACTCCCCAATCCCCCGAAGTCAAAACCCGAATCATCGCCCCCTCGGAATCGCGCAGCTCAAGATGACGAAAACCCGTCCGCTCGGACGACCAAACAAATTCACCCGATTCACCCGCGACCGCGAGACAATCATGCAAATTCACCCACGTGTCGGATCGCTCCTCGACAAGCGTCTTGCACGCCCCCGATTCGACGTCGATCCGCTCCAATCGCAACAATTTTTGATCACGAGACAATATCTGCACAAGCAAAGTCTTGGAGTCGCGCCACATAACCCGCGCCAAATAAAAATCGTCCCCTTGCGCAATCTTAAGCTCCTTCGCCGCACCCCCGCCCGCCCCCGTGACAAACAACCGAACCTTCGCGTTCGACCCCCCCGAAAACGGATACCGATGCGATTCGGTCGAAAACTCCTTGCCTCCCTGATGCGTGATTACATAAGAAGGTATATGGCGCTCGTCGGTCTCCTGATAAGCGATCTTCGATCCGTCGGGCGACCACCAAAACCCCGTCGATCGGCTCATCTCCTCTTGCGCAATGAACTCGGCGAGGCCGTGAGTCACCCCTTCGGTCGCTCCCTCGGTGAGCTTCGTTTCCTTCCGCGAGGTCAGATCGATCGCGTACAGCTCGCCGCCTCGTACAAACGCGACCTTCGACCCTTCGGCGTTAAGCTGGGGATCGATCTCGGGCTCGGGAGATTTGGTGATCCGCTCGAGCTCCCCCGCGCCGTCACGCTCGACATAAAGATCGCCCCGGATCGGCATGATCGCGATATCTTTATTCAACGCATAGACGACATGCGTGATCCCGACGGCGCGCGATCGGCTTCGCTCGCGACGCAGCGCCTCCTCGCGCGAGACGTTGGCGTCGTCGTCGCCCCCTCCCGGCGGCCGAGCGACAACCCGCGCCGATGCGTTCCCCGCCGTCTCAATCCGCCAAAGCGAACGCGTAAGCGAATCCCCCTCGGACGCCAAATACGAAAGCGATCGCCCACCCGCGACAAAAACGAACGACCCGGGACCCCCCGATCCCGGCTGCGACCGCTTGGCCACGTCCGCCGCGGTCACCGCCCGACGCGAACCGGCTATGTCACCCCCGCGAACCGTTTCTGCCATCATGATCCCAAAGATAAATAAAAGAACAACCAAAACAGGTTTCATCATGCGTAAAGACCTCATAATGGCACAGATATCGTATTCCGGCGATGCGAATTATCGAACCCGCCTCGTCGAACCGTCGCATCGGGCGATTCGACGAGACTCGGGTTCGCGGTCCGATTCACGATCAAGACGAGCCGAGCTTCACCGTAACGGTCTTGATCTCGCTGTAATGCTCGAGCGCCGCCTCGCCGTTTTCGCGCCCCTGCCCCGACATCTTAAACCCGCCGAACGGCGTGTTCGTATCGACGACATGGTAACAGTTGACCCATACAGTCCCCGCCTTCACCTTCTCGGCGAACAGGTGAGCCTTGTCGATGTTCTTGGTCCAAACCGCCGCGGCGAGCCCGTACTTGGTGTCGTTGGCGCGGGGAACAACCTCGTCGAGATCGCGGAACGGCAGCACGCTCACCACCGGACCGAAAATCTCGTCGCGCGCGATCGCCATGTCGTCTTTCACGTCGTCGAAAATCGTCGGTTCCACATAAAAACCGCGATCGCCGAACCGGTCGCCGCCGACAACCCGCTTCGCCCCCTGTTTCTCTCCAAGTTCGACATATCCAAGAATCTTGTCGAGCTGCTCTTGAGAAACCTGCGGCCCCTGTTCGGTCGCGGGATCGAGCGGATCGCCAAGCTTCCGCTGAACCGCCTTCGCCGCCAGCCGTTCCACAAACTCGTCCTTGATCGATTGCTCGACGAACAACCTGCTCCCGGCGGTGCAGCACTGCCCGCCGTGGAAATAGATCGCGTGGAACGCCCCCGCGACGGCCTCGTCGAGATCGCAATCCGCGAAAATCACGTTCGGGCTCTTGCCGCCAAGCTCAAACGTCGTCCGCTTGAGCGTCTCCGCCGCCTGACGCTGAATGATCTTCGCGGTATCGACATGTCCCGTGAACGCGATCTTGTCGACATCGGCATGCGCGACAATCGCTGCGCCCGTCGTCTCGCCAAATCCATTCACAAGATTGACGACTCCAGGGGGAAAGCCCGCCTCGATCGCGAGAGCGCCGACACGAAGCGCCGTCAGCGGCGTTTGCTCGGCGGGCTTCATCACGATCGTATTGCCGCAGGCGAGCGCGGGACCCCACTTCCACGCGAGCATCAGCAGGGGGAAATTCCAGGGAATGATCTGGCCGATCACGCCGACGGGCCGACGCAACGTGTACGAGAGAAACGAACCCCGCACCGGAATCGTCCGCCCCTCGACCTTATCCGCCCAGCCCGCGTAATACCGCAGCGTGTTGACGACCCCTTCGAGATCCCCCTTGGAATCGGTGATCGTTTTGCCGCAGTTGTACGATTCAAGCGCCGCGAGTTCGGCGGCCTCGCGTTCGATCAGGTCGGCCAGTCGATACATCAGCCGGCCTCGATCGGCGGCGTCCATCGTGCTCCAAGGCCCCTCCTCGACCGCTCGTCGTGCCGCCTTGACCGCGCGATCGACGTCCTTCGCCGAAGCCGCGGCGACCTCGGCGATCGATTCCCCCGTCGCGGGGTTGTACGTCTCGAACGACCCGCCGTCGGCGGGTTCCACCCATTCGTTGTTGATCAAAAGTTTGGTATGTCGGATCAGAGGCGCCTTGGGACGCGCCATGACGGCTTGAGCCATGTCTTAATCTCCTATCATCATTCTATAGATC
>JAKBCQ010000009.1 GCA_021807585.1 Planctomycetota bacterium
TGCGCGTAAAGCTTGGCGCAGGCGTACGGGCTGCGGGGATGAAAGGGAGTTTCAAGCCCCTGCGGCGGAGGCGCCGATCCGAACATCTCGGAGCTCGAAGCCTGATAAAACTTCACCAATTTCTCGAGCGACAAATTGCGAGTGGCCTCGAGCAGCCTCAGCGTTCCGAGGCCGACGGTGTCGGCGGTGTAAATCGGCTGATCGAACGAGATCCGCACGTGGCTCTGAGCGCCCAGGTTGTATATTTCATCGGGTTTGATCTTCTGGACGACGGTCGAGAGGCTCGAAGCGTCCGAGAGATCTGCGTAATGAAGATGAAATCGATCGTGCGTCTGTGCGCCCGATGTAATATGATCGATCCGTTTACGGTTGAAGCTGCTCGCTCGCCGCACCAGTCCATGGACGACGTAATCGGGTTTATCGAGCAGGAATTCGGCGAGATAGGAACCATCCTGTCCAGTAATTCCAGTGATCAAGGCGTGCTTCATCGGGTCCTCGGTTTGATCGACGCGTCGATTGTGCGTCACGGAAGATAATACGCCGCGCGATTCGCCGGCAAGATCGGTTCCAGGCTCGGCCACAACGCTTGAATAAAGTCGCCGATCGCCTTGCCGTCCTGGCCCGACGCCTCGGGCACGAACACTTCGACCGTCAACCCCGAGCCTCGGGTCGCCCTGCCGTATCCGCTTTTGCCGGCCATCGGGAGATCGCGGAGAATCCGTTCCACCGAACTCTCGCCAAAAATGTAGTACCAAAACCCGATCGTTTCGACCAGTTCCCCCTGACGATATCCAAGTTGATAAACCGAAAGCGGTCGCGAGCCGCCGACATTGACGCTGATCGGCCGGCACAAGACGTCGATCTTGGTCCATCCCCCCGAAGGCAAACAGACCTCGGGGCTATGCCGCAGATTCAGTCCGTGCTTCGAATAATTCATCCAAAGCACCAGCCGCCGAGCGGGATCGCGCGAATCCACGTAAATTCTGTTTAAATAATCATCGGCTTGTGTTTTTTCCGCGACCGCGGGATCGAGCGCCGCGTCGTCGCCGATCCATTCGCCGAGCCTCTTCGGGATCGTCGCCAACCGCGCCTTCAAAAGCGGACGAGGCTTGACCACGGCGCGCTCGACGCCCCCCCGCGCCGCCAAACCCAAACCGAGAAAAATCAGACAAACCCAAATGCGTCGACTTGTGCTCATGATGATTCCTTTCTCTGCTGTTCTTCGCGATTCGATCCTTTGATTTCTTATATAATCGATCCTAACGACGAGGTTCCGCGGATCGACCCGGCGGATTCGCTCCGCCCCGTTCACGAGACGACGGTACGAACACGCACACCCTTTTCGACCTCGTTCGATCTCGGGAGCAACATACCGATCAAGGAATCGACGATGAGACGTTCGGTCCATAACAACCAGAGCCCGAACGCGAGCATGAAAAGCCCCTCGGCGGTGTGCCAGGAACCCGACGCGTACCGGGGATCGATCCGATGCATGATCACTCCGGTGATCACCACCCGCACGATGTTGGCGATCATCGCCACGGGTATTGATGTAATCATAAGAAAAGAGCGATACCAGATCGATCGTCCTGAATAATAAGCGATCGCGCACGTGAGCGCCAAAAAGCCCGTCAACTGGCGCATCCCGCTGCACGCCTCGGCGACGAACATCTTGGTTCCACCCGGCAGGGTCATCAAATTCCCCTCGCGGAGGACGGGAATGCCGATCGCCCCCAACAGAACCGACGCCGATTCGCTGACCAGCAATTGCAGGGGAGCGGCGATTTTGGTGTAAAGCGCGATCGGCAGCGGGATCATGAACGCGAGAAAGCCGATCGCGAAAGCGAATCGTTTCAAACCTTCGATCCCCAGCAAGAGCGAGCAAACCCCGGCCAAACCGATCGGCAGCGAAAGGTCGCCGACGATTCCGATCGGCACGACGATTGTCGCGAGTTTGCCCAGCACGCTCGCGACGATCAGCGACACGCCGAGAGCGACCCCCGAACGAGTCGCAATCGATCCGCGGCGCGCCGCCTCGTTCGCGAAATACAGACTCAACAACGGGACCAAAAAACCGTGGCTGTAATTCTCGTCGGTCGACCATATAAAAATGAAATGCCGTATGTTGCTCTCAAAAATCGCCGCGAGCACGCCGACGCACGCGAGCCCGCCGACAAGCGACATGCGCCCCTCCGCGGTCTGCGCAAGTCGCGCGATCGATTCGACGATCGATTCGCCGCACGAAGTCGTTTCGGCGCGGAATCGCGTTTGGGGCGGAGTCGCGGACGCATCGCAAGGCGATTCGAGTCGAATCTCGCGCGCCTCGATCGGCGATTCGAGATCGGTAACGACGGCCGTCATGAGCGTGCTCCTTTCCTTCGGAGGGTGATCGACTCGCTTGATGTCATATCATAATGCATACTATATTTATCCTGATCAATAACGAGAATCCGTGGATGTGCGAAAGAGAGCCGAATCTTTTTTGGGGGCCGGGGCGACTCGAGCCGAAAGTTCCATCGCCTTGCGGGCGATCCGATCGTCGCGGTCGTCGTCGCGAGCGAATTTGATCGCCTTCCGCGCCGCGGCGGTATCGCCGAGTTCGACGTCGATCTCGGCGACCTCGAGCCACCAAGCGCGCTGATGATTGAGCACGTGAGTGAGATTGATCGCCTTGGCGAACGCGGTGCGAGCTGGTTCAAGCCGTCCCAGGCGAGCCTCGGCCTCGGCCTCGGCGGCGAACGAGAGTGCGAGTTCGGAGCGGTCGGTTTCGCGCGCGCGGACCGCTCCCGCGGATTCGATCGCGCGTTCGAGCGCCGCTCGCACCTCGGCGGAGTCGTTCCGTTCGGCGGCGACGCGAGCCGCGGCCAACCACGCGACGGGTAGGTCGGGTATCGCCTTCGTCGCTTCGACGCGGCGCTCCGCGCACGCGTCGTTCCAATCGCGGAGGATCCGTTCGATAATCCATTCGCGAGGCTGATACACCCGCGCTCCGGGCCGACGTTCGGTCGCGGGGGGTTCGAGCTCAAAAGAAGAATCGAGCTTACCGGCGAGCTCGATCGCGCGGTTCATCTCGGCGATCGCCGCCTCCTCGCGATTCGATTCCAACAGCCTCCGCGCCGTCAAGGCGAGCGCATCGACGTCGCGACCGAGCGCGAGAGCCGACGTCGCCTTCGGCTCATTTGCATGCCGCCCCCGCCACACCGCGGCGTATCGCAACGCGGCGAACGCGGGAGACGCGTGCTTCGCTCGTTCGAGAAGCTCACGCGTCTTTTCCTGCGCATCACCGCCGGGTGAAGCGATCCCGCGATCGACCGCCATCGCCCAAATCAACAAATGCCTTGGCGTCGTGCGACCCCATCCCCCCTCGGGAACGTCGAGTCCCTGCGCGCCGGCGGTCTCGGATGCGACCGAGCCCTTGTCGCGAGCGTCGAACAGCCGCTCGGCCACACGCTCGGCCGCGGCGTCGTCCCGAGCCCAAAGCCAAGAAATCCCGACTGTCATAACGCCAAATGTTGATATCAGAATAAATACACATGCATATTTAAATGCGCCAAATTTCAGCGCGATCCCCTGGGGACCGCGCGGAACGGTCAAGTCGACTACAATTGTCGATCGCGCGTCGACGCGCGGTTTCGTCGCGACCGAAAGCCGATTTGTTCCCGTCGCGCGAGCCGCGTCGTTGACCCGAAAAATCTCCCGCGCCGACGGCCAAAATTCATCCTCGGCGCCTCCTTCGGCTTCGTCCCGCTTGACGTCGATCGCGGCGTCGCCCGACCGATCGCGATCGGTCGCTCCCGCGACGACGTCTTTTTGTTTAAGAATCTGCTTGTATTCCGATAAAATTGATCGCCGATCCTTAACGCCGCCGGCGAACTCTTCGTTCAACCCGGAATCGCGCCGCGCCGTTTTGGATCCGTTCGCTTCGGCGTCGGTCAAACCCGATCCGCCGTCGATCGCGCCGTGTTCGACGCGCGCGGCGAACGCGCGGGGCGGGTCGGCGACTCCCGCCGGCGAACGTACGACCTTCGCTCTCGTCGCTGCGGGATCGACCGGCGCGAGATCGAGGGGAAGATCGGGTCGCCGATCGGCGACGTTCGGCGGTTCGACCGCGGGAGAATCGATCCGGGGATTCTTCGTCGGCGTGTTTCGTCGCGATTCGACGACGTGAGACGTATAAGCGATCGCGTCGACCCGTGGTACGTATGAGGTCGTATCAACCCCCCGATCGATCGACTCGAACGGAGTCGCGTCAATCGCCAAAGGAATATCAATACGTCGATTCAAATCGGTACGCGACCTTGTCTCGTAAGGCTTGGAATCGGGATCGAACTTAGGCGCGACGACGGGATGCGACCGCGTCGGGACCGCAATCGGCGACGCGTAAGATCGGGACGCGGAGGTCGCGGGAACCGCGGGGGGTACGACCGTCGACCGATCTCCCCAATTTTGTCGCGCCTCCCGCTCGGCCGCGGCGGCGTTCCAACCCTCGGCCCAAACGCGACGACGTTCTTCCATACGCGATTCCAAGCCGTGATCGATACGAGCGTCCGACTCGCATCGAACGACCGCGGGGTCGATCGCGACGCCGACGTCCAAAGCTTTTTTGATCTCAGGAATATCAATGAATTTCGATTGGAGTGAGCGATCGATCGGTTCCGCGGCGGGAGCGACCGCGCGCGATCGTTCCAAAAACGCCGAGACGCGCCGCGGCTCGACGCTCGATGCGAGCGGTTCCACGCGCGGCGAAGGTGGAACGGGCTCGATTCGATGAACAACCCTATCAACATGTATTGGCGAAGAAACGACGCGTCGCGAATCGTCTCGATCGAGATCGCCGAACGGCTTGTTCGAATCGATCACCGGAGTCGCGTAAGAGGATATCGAACTGATATTGGAAGCGATCGGCGACGACCGCGCCGCTTCGGTCGACGAATCACCCGGGGCTCGGGGGTCGCCGGGTCGGTCGGGAGAATCGCCGCGATCGACGCCCGTCGGTCGTTCGCTCTCGCAATGAGAATGAATCATTTCTTGATTTTTATCGGTCATGGTCGCACGAGCCTCGATACGCGACTCGGCTCGGCGCGATCGGCGCCGAATTCGTTGTATTCCAACGGGCTGAAGATATCGCTTCCTCCCGACGACCAGCGGCTCCAGACGCCGAGAAGAAGACTCGCTCCGATCGCGACGGGGGCGACTTCGACGCTGAAGTGGATGATTGAGAAGAGCGCAAGCCCCGTCCCCGCGCCGACGACTCCGTACGCCAGGCAGCGATCGGATCGACCGACGATGCGGATCGCGTGGGGCGCGGCGATCACCGTCGAGCAAGCGAACGCGAGTAAGAGCAAAATCCCCGGCAATCCCGTCTCCACTCCCCACTGCAACACGGCGCTCGACGCGGTGCTTGGAGTCAATGGGTCCGATTTATATAAGGATATGACTTGGGGGAAACCGCCGACGCCGACTCCAGTCGGAAGAAAATCGCCGAGGATCGCGGTCGAATCCCGCCAGAGCGTGAGAACGCGACGCGTATCGTCGGAGGTGGCGAAGAGTCCGCGCGACGGGGGTTTGCCGATCCACCAGCCGACCGCCAGGCCCGCGGCGATCGCGGCGATCGCCGCCAGGAAAACGCCGATTCCGAGCCGACGCGATCCCGAAGCGAACCCCCCCGGAATCGTCGCGATCGCCGCGCCGATCACGATTGGAACGCACGCGATCGGCCCGGCGAGAATTCCGATCAACACCGCGGCAAGCAAACAGATCATACTGATCAGCATAACAAGACCGCCGCGCGACGAATCGATCAATCGGGCGAGCGGGCCGCCGCGGCCGCCTCGGGGAGAAAACGAATCGAGAATGAGCGCGAGAGCGAGCGGAAAACCGAACGACGCCAGCGCCAGATAGCCTCCGGCGCCCGCGGCGAGAACGCCCGAGCCGAATTCGCGATCGGCGACGGGAACGAGCCAGGGAGTCTCGGCCGATCCTTCAGCCAAGCTCGGCCGGGAGGCGATCCAGAGCGTCCAACCCGGCGTTTCGGACATCTCCGATCCCGTCGCGAACAGCCGCGAAGCCTCGGCCGACCCTCCCCCGCCGCGATCGCCTCCGACCAACACCGCAACGATTAATGTTGTGATCAAAAATGGGGTAATAAGAAAACCCCATACGATCAAAAGATGTTGCAATCGATCGACGTAACGCGCCGCCGCTCCCGCCAACACCAGACAAAGCGCTCCGCCGATGAGCTTGCGGAACGTCGCCGAGCGATCGAGCGTCGCGGGGGATCGGCTCGCGGTGAAATGCGGCAATTCGGCCGCGGGGTCTTCGAGCTTGATCAATTCCAGGCGTGCGCCCGTATCGTGTAACCGCCGCGCCGCGGGTGACAGGAGCCGGGCGATCGGCGCGGGCGCCGGAGCAAGCTGAACCGCGCCCAACGCCAAAGCAAACGCCGCGAAGAACGTCGCCGCTCCGCGCATCACGAGCAATCGCCCGCCGATCCAACAGCGGGTTGCGGTCAAGAGCGCGATCAGAACGATCGCCGCGGCGAACGCGGGACGCCACCACCACGCCGCGCCCCCGCGAGAAAAAACCGATCCGCATACGACCACGCCGATTAATCCGGCAAGCGTACGATCCGTCCAGGTGAGTATCACAAGCCGATCCATGGCGCCCTTTCGTTGATTCCTCGCTCACTCCGATCAATCAAACCCGATCGCCGATCGCAAGCGTCGCCTCGGTTTCGCGTCTCGAACTCGCCGCGCCCGCTCCCGCCCCCTGAGCCGATTCCTCGTCGCTCGATCGATAACCGAGCGCACGCGATCTCGACGTGGCGAATGAACTTCTCGAACTATAATGATATCCATATCCAAGCATGCCGCCGACGCTCGACCAATTTTTCAGATCGTCGTTGAGCGCGTTGAAAACCGCGCCGGCGATATCGACCCCCGATTGTTCCAGCATTCGCACGGCGCGACGGAGCGGGCTTAAATCGTGCGTCGCGGATTTGACGACCAAGAGCGCCGTGTCGACGATTCGACCCAGCATCCGGCAATCCGCCATGCCGAGAATCGCGGGACCGTCGAGGATCACGCGGTCGTAATGACTTGAAAGCGATTGAACAAGTCGGCGTAATTCGAGAGTTCCCAGGACCTCGATCGGCACCCCCTCGGTGTTCCCCGTGGGGATGAAATCGAGATTGGCGATCTCGGTATGCTTGAGCGTCCGTTGCCAGGGGAGATCGCCGCGAAGGACGTCGACGAGCCCCGATTCGGCGGGATCGGCGGCGCCGAAAACCCCCGCGAGGCTGGGTCGGCGGAGATCGACGTCGACCAAAAGCGTCCGCTCTCCCGCGCGAGCGCACGTCACAGCGAGGTTAAGCGCCGTCGTGCTTTTACCCTCGCCGGCCTTGGCGCTCGTGATCAACACCGTCACCACGGGACGGCCGCGTCCGCGCAGGCCGAGCAGCGACGCATGCAAATTTCTATAAGCATCGGCTTCGATCGATTCGGGGGTTCCTCCCGTCCAAACGTGCCCGCCGCGCGAAAGGATCGCCGTCCGCCGCGCACGCGGCACCACCCCCAACAAGGGTATCCCCAAACCGATCGTCACATGCTCGGGCGTTTTCACCCGATGATCGAGCGTCTCGAGCAAAAACACGAATCCGACCCCCGCGGCGATCCCCAGCAGAATCGACAGCGCGATCTGCATCGGCCGTTTGGGCTTGATCGGTTCGAGCGGCTCTCCCGGCGCCGCCATCACCACGATCGGATCCTTCCGCGTCTTCGACAACGTTTCAAAATTGAAATACTGCTTCTTCAAAGCCGAGATCCGATGCGTGACGTCGTCATAAACCTTAGATAAATTTTGATATTTTTGGAATTCGGGCATCGAGTCTTTCAGCCGCTTGAGCGAAGCCTCGACCTCGTCTTTATATTCCTCGGCGCGGCGTTCGGCGTCGGCGATGATCACCTGCGAAATCTGCGGCTCGCGCGATTTCATCGCCCGCAACGAACGAATCTGCTCGAGCGTCTTCTTCAACCTCCCCGCGAGAATCCGCGCCGCGGGATCGTTGTTAAAATCCCGTATGCTCTCCTTATACATCTCCAACCTCGTTTCATATGTATCTTTTAATTTCATTAGCGCCGCCAGCTTGGCGTCGATCGGCGACGCCGCTTCGCGACCCCCTCCCGCGCTCCCCTTCATAAAAAAGAGCATCGCCTCATGCTTCAAATTGTTAATATGTTGAAGTTCTTGAATGAGCAGATTTTTGCTTTCCAGGTATTCTTGTTCGGCGAGGCTTTTACCTCCCGGGCCGATCGCTCGCGAATTGCGAACCACCCCCTGAATCTCGGCGTCGATCGCCTTGAGATCGGTTTCAAGTTGCTGAATGCTCTTGGCGGCGTGCTCTTTGGAATCGTCGACCTCGCGAGCCGTCTCGCGTCCCGCTTGCTCTTTCAGCACCTTGATGATCGCCCCCAACAGCTTGACGATCCGATCGGGGCTCTTCCCTTCAAGAGTGATCTGAACATAATTTGTATTAACTTGTTGACGCGCGACGAGATTCTCGCTCAGTTCGCCGGCGATTTCGCCCGGAGAACCGCCGATCGACGAATCCTCCGCGACGCGTGCGGGAAGGCTCCTTCCCTTGATCGATGCGAGCATCGTCGGAATATATCGCGCCGAGGTTTCGGGATCGCGCGTTTGCATCTCCGATCCAAACATGCTGGCGAGCATCGGATTGAATTGCGGCGGGTTGATTTGAAGTTCGGCGCTCGTCTGATAAATATCGGGCCGACGGATCGCGTGAATCGATCCCGCGGTCGCGATCAGAGTCGCAATCAAAAGCGCGAGCCAAAAGCGGCGCTTCACGGCGCGGGTAAAATCGGCGAGGGTTTTCGGAGGGAGCGCCGCCGGTAGGTGCGCCGAAGCAACCGGGGTTATGGGCGTCGCGGCTAACGACGTTTCGCGATGGATCGCGGGAACATGAGCTTGGCCGGTGATTCGTTCCATGAATCTCGATCTCCTCCGTGACGACCGCTTACTTTTCGCCCAACGAGGGACGGCTTCCCGCCGGCCCGTTCGATCCCCCGACGACCGCGGCCTTCAGTCGATTCATCAAACCCGTTGACGAAACCGACGTCGTTCGACCCCGAATCGACATGATCGCTTGACTCGACGAATCCGACAAGAGGCCGGCCAACCCCGAAACCGCGGTGCGATCGGCCATGTTGACCACAAGTTCGGTCTCGACAGGGGGTTCCACCGTGAAGAGCCGGTCGAGACGTTCCGCGGTCGCGAGCGCCAACCGCTGCAGAAAACGGAACGTGATGTCCGCGGAGATCGCCGAATCACGCGCCTGGTGAAGCGAAACCGCCAACATCAAATCCCGCCCGCTCTTCAGTCGAAAAGAAGCCGTCGGACCCGACGGATCGAGCGGCGATTCGGCGCGCCTCGTCGGACCGTCCGAATGCTCAAATAAAAGCTCGCCACGACGATAGCACGAAAGCGTCAACCCGTCGCAACCCAATTTGTAACTCGTGTCGCGAACGATATTCCAGATCGTTTCGACATCGTTGCACAACTCGATCCGCTGGATCGATTCCCAAGTCACCTTGGACGATTGTCGCTCCTCGCGTTTGCGCGTCATCCGAGCCGCGAAATCGGCTCGTAATTGCGCCAGCTCATCGCGGCGACTCGTCAATATCAGCAGGAAGGCGAGCGAGCCCGAACCTCCCAGCAAGAACGCCAAAAATTCGTTGTGAAGCGCCACCCCCAATAACACCGTGCCGCACAAAAACGCCGAGAAACAATAAAGAAGGATCGCCGCCTGACGCGGATTGAGCCCCAAATTCATCACCAGATGATGCACGTGACGCCGATCCGCGGCGCTAAACGGTAAATTGCGCACCCAACGCCGGAAAATCGCCATCGCCGTGTCCGATATCGGCAACCCCATCGCCAAGATCGGGAACAAAATCGACACCGCCGAAGTCCCCTTCATCGATCCCTCGACGCCGATCACGCCGATCAACAGCCCGATCAGAAGACTTCCCGTATCACCCAGGAAAATACACGCGGGATGCCAATTGTAAAGCAAAAACCCCGCCAAACTCCCCGCCAACGAAGCCGCCAACACCGCCGAGACAATCGTATGCTGATGAATCGCCACCAGCATCAACGTCCCGCTCACCAACAAACCCACCCCCGAAGCCAACCCATCCATCCCGTCAATTAAATTCCATACGTTCAAACATCCCAGAAACCAGATCATCGTCACTAAAAAACTGAAAATCCCGACGTGAATCGAATGCCCCGCAACGATGAACTCGACGCCGGGCCGTGTGAAATCGATTGTCGAACCAAAAATCGACACGTTGGTGATTTGAATTCCGCCGAAATAAAGCGCCACCACCGCCGCCGCCTGACCCAGCAGCTTCACCCGCGGGCTCATGCCCCGCGTGTCGTCGATCGCGCCGATCAAAATGGTGATCGCCGCGGCGATCACAATCCCCCCTTGACGCCACACATCATGAAAATCCGCATACGCTCGCAGATACCCCCCGAACGTCGCGATCAAGCCGCTCAGCACCAACCCCGCGACCAAACCCAGCCCCCCCATCCGAGGTACCGAGCCTTTATGCACACGACGAAATTGATCGGGCTTGTCGATCGCCCCAAGTAAGATCGCGACCCGCGTCACGAGCGGCGTGGCCAAAACGCATCCCATAAACGAGACGGCGAATATCAAAAGTAAAGCATTTGAAAACATACCAAGTTGCATCCCCGTACCACCCCGTCAAACGCGGCTCGGTCCCAGGGACCGAATCGACCGCGTCGCTCCGCCGATTCACTTCAGTTACGCCGTCGCAAAACGGACGTGACGCCTCGCCGATTTATTGACGATCCCACGCAATATCCGCCACGCGGACGGCCCCGATCAACCCCGTGAGACTCTTCCTCACGGCCGAAAAGCCACCGATCGACTCCAACTTTCGAGGCCCGTCGCTTGATATCGACGAACTGCGAATTCTCAAACGTCGATCGATCCGCGATGTTTTTCACTCCAACAAGCGCTAAGCAGTATCGCCGCGGCGCGCGGTGCGGTCAAGCGCGAATCCACGACTTCATCCAAAATCCAAGATTCCTCCTCCCTTCATTCATACCGGCTCAAGTGACGTCTTAGAGAAAAGATACGACGATTCCGAAGCCGCTCCCAAGAGTCGATCCTCCAGGAATGTTTTGAATCAATCAGATTTGTTGATCTTGATCCCCCAACGAACGCGAAGCCGGCGTTCCGCGACACCAAATCGCCGCCGATCGAATCCACCCCTATCATCGACGTTCGGTTCTCAACCGCGACACGCTCCTCGAAGTTTTCACCCCGACGAGCGTGCCCGATCGAGACGTCTCGGCTATAATCGTCCGATGACGCGTTCCGATAAGCTTCCTCCACCGACGCCAATTTCACAGCGAATCTCATGCCATGGCGCCAATTCGCAATCTCGTCCTCGGTACCGCGGGTCATATCGACCACGGAAAAACCGCTCTCGTCCACGCCTTGACCGGCGTCGACACCGATCGGCTCCCCGCCGAGAAAGAACGCGGAATCACCATCGACCTCGGTTTCGCCGCCCTCGAATTGGGCGATCTACGCCTCGCTTTGATCGACGTCCCGGGTCACGAACGATTCGTCCGCAATATGCTCGCCGGAGCGTCTGGAATCGATCTCGCCATGCTGGTCGTCGCCGCCGACGACTCCGTCATGCCTCAAACCCGTGAACACCTCGAAATCCTCAACCTTCTTGGATTAAAAGGAGGTTTGATCGTTCTAACAAAATGCGATCTCGCCGATGAATCGTGGCTCGATCTCGTCGAAGACGACGTTCGATCGCTCGTGCGAGGAACGTTTCTTGAGAACGCGCCCATCTTGCGCACCGCCGCGACCACCGGACGTGGGATCGACGAACTCAAACGCTCACTCCAAACCCTTGGCGAAAACGCTCCGATCGCCGCCGACGCCGGGCTCTTTCGGATGGCCGTCGACCGATCGTTCTCGGTTCAGGGGCATGGAACCGTCGTCACAGGAACCGTCGCCTCGGGTGTGCTCGCGGTCGGCGATGAACTCGTCGTTTGGCCCCTCGATCGCCCGGTACGCGTCCGCGGCATCCAACGCCACGATCGTCCCGTCGAATCGATTTCCCGCGGAACGCGCGCCGCGATCAACCTGGGTGGAATCCGGCACGCCGAAATCGTCCGCGGAAATGTCCTCGCAACCCCTGGATATTTAACGTCGACTCGCATCGTTTCCATTGATATCCAAGCCTCTTTAGAAGCTCCGCGACCGCTGCGACATCGAGCTCGCTATCGGCTTCATATCGGATCGGCCGAAGTCGCCGCGTCGCTCGCGCTCTTCGACCGTCGCGAACTCGCCCCCGGCGAATCAACCCTGGGACAACTCTTCCTCGCCGAACCGATCGTCACGGTCCACGGAGAACCCTTCGTCGTCCGCGAGGAAAGCCCCCCCGCGACGCTCGGAGGAGGCCGCATCCTTCAGCCCGCGGCGCGGCGGATTCGCCGCCGCGATTCGGTCGCGATCGATCGCGTTCGCCGCCTGCAGGATCGCGATCCCCTGTCGCGAGCCGTCGCGGCGCTCTCGGCTTATGCGATTCATCCCTGGACCGAGGCGACTCTCGCTCGCGACACGGGAATTCCCAACGCCGAAATCCCGGCGATCCTTTCCAAAATTCATCATTCGGGCTTGCTTGTGGAACTTGCGACCGGTCCCAGACGCACGTCGCGTGTTCTCGCCGAAGTCGTCGCCGATCTGGAAGATCGGACGCTCCGCGCGATCGCTCGATTACACGCATCCAAACCTCGGCAATCGACAATCCCCCGCAACCAAGTGGCGGCGGCGCTCGCCGACCTTCAAAGCGAAGCACTCGTCTCGGCTTTGATCGATCGTCTCGACATACAAAAACGCGTCGTCGCGATGCCGCGATCGGTCGCGCTCGTCGGCCACACCCCCAGGCTCAGCCAGGGAGAACGGCGACTGATGGAGGAAATCGTCGAGCTTTATCGCGGGTCGGCTTTCAATCCTCCCGAACTCGATGCCCTCTCCGAACGCGCGGGACCCCGTTCAAGCGTCGTTCCCGAACTCCTCGCCATCCTTGTTGAAGAGGAAAAACTCGTTCCACTCGGAGGCTCTCTTTATCTCGATTTTGAGATCGCGGGTGAACTCGTCAAACGCGTGACGGATCGACTTGCCGAAGGCGGAACGATCACGATGTCGGAACTCCGCGACCTGCTCGGAACGACGCGTAAGTTCGCCGTACCGATCGGCGAATACCTCGATCGAATCGGAGTCACGAAAAGAGAAGGAGACGCGCGCCGTCTCGCTCGAACCCGCGATATCCCGACCGATCCTCCAAAACCTTAACGCCGTATTGTATATCAATTTAATACTATATCGAGATAATATAATGAATAAGTTTGAAAACAAGGAGAATGAGCAAACTTTAATGCCGATATCGCCCCACGATTTGCCCGCGGTCGGGGTGATGATCGGTCGACCGGAACTCGTCGAGCGTGCGTGCGAGGTCGGCGAAAAAGCCGTCGTCGCCGCGGTGCGCGAGGCGATCGCCGAGGCGCGCGGGCGGTTACGGGGAGACGAGTCGGCGCAAATCGACCGAACGACGATCGCCCCCGCCGCGATCGCTCGTCGCGCGCTCGAATTACTCGATCACGCCGGTCCGGGATTGCGTCGAGCGATCAACGCGACGGGAATTCTCCTTCACACCGGGCTCGGCCGAGCTCCGTTAAGCCGGAGGGCGATCGAAGCGATCGTCGAAGTTGCTTCAGGTTATTCCAACCTTGAGTTCGACCTGGATTCCGGGCGTCGCGGAGCGAGGACGACGCATGTTGAGAAACTCATCGGCGATCTCCTCGGGTGCGAGGCCGCCGCGGTCGTCAACAACAACGCCGCGGCGACGGTGATCGCACTGAGGGCGCTCGCGTGCGGCAAAGAGGCGATCGTATCGCGCGGCCAATTGGTCGAGATCGGCGGGTCGTTCCGGCTCCCCGAAATTTTCGAAGTCTCGGGCGCCAAGCTCAAAGAAGTGGGGACGACCAACAAAACCAGGATCGGCGATTACGATCGCGCGATCGGTCCCGAAACCGCGTTGATATTACGCGTACATACGAGCAATTACCGAATCGTAGGCTTCGTCGAACAACCGGGAATCCGCGAACTCGTCGATCTCGCGCATGCGCGCGGGCTCTTATTCGTCGACGACGTCGGCTCGGGAGCGATCGCGCCGGGCTCGCCGCCGCGGGTCGCGGGAGAGCCGACCGCCGCCGCGGCTATCACCGCGGGCGCCGATCTCGTTTTATTCTCGGGCGATAAACTTCTAGGTGGCCCGCAATGCGGAATCCTCGCGGGACGAAGAAGCGTCGTCGATCGCATTCGTACCGATCCCTTGATGCGAGCGATCCGCGCCGATAAAACGACCCTCGCGGCGCTCGAAGCGACGCTCAAATCGGCGCTCGATCCCGCATTCGCTTACAAAG
>JAKBCQ010000618.1 GCA_021807585.1 Planctomycetota bacterium
GATTTTGCCCGCGATCACCGCGACCGCGCACAGCAGCGCGACACTCGCCCCGCCGGCGATCCTCGCGATCTCGAAGCCGACCGAAACCCGAGCCCCCGGCACGCGATTCCGCTCGCCGAAAACGACGAGGAGCGCAGGGAAGGGGATCAGGAAGCGAACATACGCTCCGAGTCGCACGCCTTCGATCATGCGACAACGCCTCGAACAATCGATCATCTTGAAGAACGGATCGCCGCAGACAACCGCGACGAGCGCCCGCCCCATCACTTGGTCCGCGGGGATCAGAGCAGGGCACAGCATCACCAACCCCGCCGCGATCCAACTTCCGATGGCGCCGATCCTTCCTTTCCGCTTGAAGATCGGCCAAGCGGCCAGGGCGATCGAATACGCCAGTGTAATCGACAGATAATAGTGCGTTATAAGACGCATGTATGTGCTGTTTCAGGAACGCTATATGAATCCGCATCACCACGAACCCGGGCTCGCGAGAATCGGCGAATTTAACCGTCCGCGAAAATCGTCCGACATTTGGATATTTGGATGTTTTCAATTACCGGACCGCGGGACGCTTCGACCCGCCGCCGATCATCTTTTCCAGAGCCCCGCGTATTTCTCGCGGTACTTCAAATCGGCTTCCGTCGCGATCAAATCGAGCGCTTTATCACGAATAGCTTCGTCTTTCACATGATTATAAAGTTTTCTTAGCCCTTGGATGATATCAAAGCGGATTAGAGTACGATTCTTTTCCGCGGCGCACTCCTCGAAGCGACGTTCGAGACCGTCGACGACCCTTTGTTTTTGACTCTCTCCCGCCGCTCCGATCTTCCAAATCGCGAGCAGACAATGCCTCGCGGTGACGAATCGGTCGTCTCGGGTCACATCAAAAAGTGCGTCGAAATCAATAAGAATCCTTCCCTCGGGATCGCTCTTGGCCAGGTTGCAAAGGAGTTGGGAGGCGATCGATCGGAGCCGGTTGTCCTTGCTTGTCAGGCCTTTCAGCAGGACGTCCCAGACCTGATAGGCCCAGCCGACGGGCTTGTTCGTCAACTCGTCGAGGAATCGAAACGCCTCTCCCTGAACGGAGCGGTCGTCCGAGTGTATGTTCGCGACGGCCGATTTGACCGCGTCATCCATCGTTTTCCCTCGCGGATTTCGGCCGGAATCTCGGGTGGACGAACCGTCGCGCTCAGAATTCGTCAAAGATAATGGCATCGATTTATGAAATCAACCCGATCATAACACGGGTTTGGCGAACCGATTCGCCGTTGCGCCCGGCATGAACATTCACCACGGTCTCGTGATCCTCGCGATCGTCATTCCGATTGAAGGGCTGTGTTCTCAGGTTGATACTTCCGAACAAGCATCCCGCGAATCCGGAAACCGCTAGAATTCTACGACTCAGATCCGCCGCCGGCGAGACCCTGACGCCGTCTCCATTTATTATGCGGGTGATGTCGGCCTGAATGTCCTTTGAACCGTGGAATGTCGAAGGGTTTCGAGAGAAAAATCGCGCGCCTCGATCCGCCGGAATCCAGCGGCTTTTCCGCGCGAGATCCGGTGAGGAAAAACGACCGAATTCGATAAGGCGGCGCGTCTGGTTTCAAAAACATTCTAGTTTCAAGAAGCTTTAATCAGACGTCCCCCGGGACATGCGGGGTTCGTCAAATTTCGATTTCAAAGCCTTTACGGCTTTCGCGCGCGATGAAGCTCTGCGCTTGGGAGTCGGCGAGAATGACCTCATTCTTCGGATCCCACCGGAGCGATCGGCCCAGCCGCGCCGCGATGCCCGCAAGGTGGCACGTTGTCAGCGATCGGTGATGACTGAACACGTCCGAGATCGGCTCCCTTCTCGCGACGACGGATTCGAAAAAATTCCGCGTGTGATCGACGAGCGGGCGATTCTTGTAGACGCGTTCCAACGCTCCCTCGCCTAGCGGCTTCGATTTCAACTCGTCGACGGCCTTTCCCGTCAGTCGACCGCGACTGACAAACAGGCTTCCTTCCGACCCTTCAAAGAGTATTCCGTTGTCACCATCGTGACGAATGTCAATCTCCATGCCGTCCGCGAAAGTCGCTTTGATCAGGAACTCGGTCGCTGTGTTGTAGCGAGAGTCGTCGGTGGGATATCCGTCCTTAAACACAACGGGATGCTTGGCCGTCACCGGATCGACCGAAACGGGCCCGGTGTCGGTCTTACCCATCGCCCAGGTGGCTATATCGACATGGTGCGCACCCCAGTCCGTCAGCTTGCCTCCCGAGTATTCATACCACCAGCGAAACTCGTAATGACAACGCGACCAGCTCTTCGTCTCTCCGTGGTCGCCCGCCAGGAACCGATAAGATACTTGTGGGACGGGTCCAAGCCAGAGATTCCAATCGAGGTTCTTGGGCGCCGCGACCGCGGGAATCACGGGACTTGTGGGCGCGCCGTCGATCACGCATGTGGCCTTCTTCAATTCGCCGATCCGCCCGTCACGAATGACGGCGATCGCCTTGATAAACGAATGCTCACTGCGTTGTTGCGTGCCGATCTGCACAATTCGTCCCGTTTCGCGGCAAGCCTCGACCATCTTCCGACCTTCTTCGATCGTCAACGTCATCGGCTTTTCGCAGTAAACGTCTTTGCCCGAACGCATCGCTTCGATCGCGATCTTGGCGTGCCAGTGATCCGGAGTCGATATATGAACAATATCAATATCTTTGCGATCGATGATCGCTCGATAGTCGACGACGACTTCGGGGGCGACTCCTCCCCATTCCTTGACGAGGACCGCGGCGCGGTTGCGGCGATCGAGATCGGCGTCGCAGACGGCCACATAGTCGCCGAACGGTGGAAAGCCGGGAGCGGAGCCGTGAGGTCCATCGATTCCCGTCGCCTTCTGGCACCATCGACTCCCGGTCCCGACCGCTCCGACCCTGGGACGCTCATTCGCGCCGACAAAGCCAGAGGCTCGGCCGCCTCGACAAGCCCAAACGGCCGCGCCCGCCCAGGCGATCGAGTGATTCAAGAAACGACGTCGAGTGAACTCTGTATTATGCATTTCCCTGCTCGATCTCCATGTCGTTGCGTGCGGCTGATCTATGCGGTAACCGTTGATCGACGTCGTCGAACCATCTTCGAGTAACTATCATAGCCCTTGATGAGAGTCAATCCGCCGAAGCGAGCGGAAACGAGACCGAAACCGGGCGATTGAACCGACGGAAACCAGGCGCCCGATATTTGACAGTTGATCGAGGTTTCTCTCATCGTTCATCCGCGTTAGGACCAAAGGCCGACCGCCGGTCAATTCAAGCCGGGCGAAAAGTCACATGCCGAAGAATCAAACCCGTGCGAGAAGCCGTTCC
>JAKBCQ010000619.1 GCA_021807585.1 Planctomycetota bacterium
CTCGGTAGATAACCACACGATACATGAGTAACGATCCCTCCATTGATCAACTCGGCCTTCGCGTCGATCCGAGCCAGATCGTCGAGAGTTTGTCGATCAATCTTGATTTTCGCCGCGGCGCTCATGCAGCGATCCCTCTCAAATCGCGTTCCACCTCCTCATTGAAGACGATTTGTAGAGGATTGTCCAGTCGACCCGGGGTCTACTAATAATTAAAACATAGGAATATAATATATATTATAATAGAGATGAATCGACGGGTCGGAAGGTGATCGGCGACCTCCGAGAATCGCATCGTTCGTCTCGTTAAAATCGCTCGCATCGTTCAAGTCGAACCGGAAACCGGTCGATTAACTGGATATCGAGGTCCTGAATTCAGGAAGGCTCGAAATCCAGTCTCCGAGGTATCAATCGAACAGTTTCGTCTTGACGCCGATTTCCATGTGTCGGGGAGTGCGGAATCATGGCTGACGACTTGCAGGTTTGCGGGGCGAATCGAAGCGTACGGAATACATATTTAACTATGTTTTATTTTATACATAGTTGTCTCTTGACGGTTACCACGGGATCGACCGCGACGCCTGTCGAAGCACAAACGATCCCTTCACAGAATCCTTCTTCTCCGTTCGGAAGCGGCTCCTTTTCGACGCGAGGCGTCGACGAAAGCACGACGAATTCCAGCGCGAATGATTTGGTTGATTCAAATCCCTTCGCTTCGACGTCGGGCGGCGGTTTGTCGCCATCCAACCTACCCGTCGAAACTTCCCCCTTCAACTCGATACAACCTCCGACGTCGAATCGATCGGAATCGATTTTCCAGGTGATCGGTCAATCTTTGATCGGCCCGCTTCGTTCGGATCGTTGGCGACCGCTTGGGATCGGCTCGTTCTTCAGCGAGGGGTGGGATGAGCCGTACGCTCCTGTCCCTTCAACCGATGGAACGTCGCGCATCGCGCCCCGTCAGCCCTGGGTTAATAGCGACGACGGAGCGTTTTATCGGCTCTTCCTCTTTTCGTTCGGATACGCGCGCGGACTTCCAGGTAACACCAACGAATATACAGGTGTTTTTGGAATGTTCACACCTTTTAGTAGACGGTTTGAGATCGGCTGGGCTGTTCCATTTGTCCAGTCGGCGCCGAACGCGCTGGGAACGGGACCGACCGATTATTGGACGGGGGCGGGCGATTTGACGATCATTCCCAGGTTTCTGCTCGCCGAGGACAAGCGATACACGATCAGCACGAACCTTTTCGTTCGCGTTCCCACGGGAAATGCTCGGATCGGCAATAACGTGACGAGCCTCTCTCCCGATATCGAGTTTTGGGCCAATCCGTTTACGGGTTGGGTTGTGCGTGGAGGTCTCGGCGTTACCGCGCCGACGAATTTGTCGGCTTCGAAGATCGCACTTCTCGATAAAAGCCCCCCCTGGACGGGCTTTTACGGATCGCCGGGTCCGTTCTCGTCGTTCGACGCGCGATTCGCCGTCGGCAAATACCTTCGTCCCTCCGACGCGAAAATCATGCCAAACTTATGCGTTGATGTCGCCGCCAATCTGCATACGGCGATCAGCGGCGGGAATTACACCTATTTTAGCCTCACTCCGGGCTTTCTTTGCGGCATGGGAAACCATTGGGTCTTTCGGGCGGGCGTCGAGGTCCCCATGGTTGGAATCACTCCGTTTCAAACACAATCGTTCTTTCAGATTATTAGACCATTTTAAAATAATATGATCATATTAAATATAATATAATCAATTGATTCGAAAGAGGCGAGGTTTCGGGGCGTTTCATGGTGACGGAAATCGAGCCTTTTCCGTTCGATCACTCCGCGGCGCGGCATGATCGATCGTCCGACCGTTCGTTTCCGGTCGGCGAGTCGTTAACGCGATAAAAACGGAATAATCCTTAAAGTTATCCCTCGAGGGCGCCGATCATTTAGCATAAGCCGCGGCGCGATTCGTCGCGTCGAGCCGAAAAACGGGTGATGGAGTTCGCCCGACCGATCAACCGCCCCAAGCTCGTTCGGGGCTGATGACTCCTGCCGAAGACCAATTTTTTGGTCCCCGGCGGGAGTCTTTTTTTGCGCGCCGAGCGAGGATCTTTACTATGAGTAAATTTGATATGTTTGATTCATTGTTTTGCCGATTGAATCGATGTGAAACGAGAACGCATCAAGCCTTTCTCCGTTTCTTTGTTACGGCGCTCTTCATCGCGAGCGGCGTCCGGATCGGGTTCTCGCAAACGCCCGGATCGAATCCTTCGTTCCCCGGGTCGAATGCGACGAATCAGCCCAATATTGAGGAGGTACGGGCGAATTCGTCCGCCGAAACGCCTCCGCTGTTCGCTCCGAGCGAGACGATCGAAGATCCCGTCGTCACGCCGCCGCAAGTTCTGGTCGAACCGTTCCGAAGGGAATCATTCGCCGATGTGATCGGCCAATCGCTCTTCGGCCCGCTCCGCCCTGAACGTTGGCGGCCTTTGGGGCTCGCGGGCTTTTTATCGGAAGGCTGGGACGAAGCGTACGCGCCCGTTCCTTCGACCGACGGGACGAGCCGAATCGCTCCGCGTCAAACGTGGATCAACAACGCCGACGGAGCGTTCTACAGGCTTTTCGTCTTCTCGTTCGGCTTCGCGCGCGGTCTTCCCGGGAACGCCGATTTATATAATGGAAGTTATTTTATGTTCACACCGTTGAGTCGACGCTTCGAGATCGGCTGGTTTTTTCCATTCGTCGTTTCGGACCCGCGCTCGCCCGGCAAATCTCCCACGAATTATGACACGGGGGTGGGTGATTTGACGATCGCGCCGCGGTTTTTGCTCGCCGAGGACAAGCGGTATTCGGTGACTTCGAACTTATTCGTACGGGTTCCCACCGGGAACGGATTGAACGGGAACGGCGTTGCGAGTCTTTCGCCCGACGTCGAGTTTTGGGCGAATCCGTTCGGCGGCTGGGTGTTTCGCGGCGGCGCGGGGGTGACGACTCCCACAAACCTCTCCCCCGCCAAAATCGCGCTCCTTTCGGGCAATCCCTGGACGGGTTTCAACGCGTCGCCGTCGACGTTCTCTTCGTTCGACGCGCGGTTCGCGGTCGGTAAGTACATCACCGCGCCCGACGCCAAGTTTTTGCCGAATCTCGTCGTCGACGTTGCGGCGAACCTGCACACCGCGATCAGCGGAGGAAACGCGACCTATTTTAGCCTCACTCCCGGATTTCGATTCGGCATCGGTAACGAATGGTATTTGCTCGGCGGGGTCGAGGTTCCCCTCGTCGGTCCCTTGCCGTTTCAAACGCAAACGATCTTTCAGATCATCAAGAACTTCTAACAAAAGAGATTAAACATGTAAA
>JAKBCQ010000620.1 GCA_021807585.1 Planctomycetota bacterium
GGCATGGCGGGGGTCGTTCAAGAAGTCGCCGCGAAGCGGCGGAGCGAAGTCGAGATCGTCGTGATTCCCGGGGTCACCGCGGCGTGTTCGGCCGCGGCTCGCCTTGGAGCGCCGCTGGCGCACGATTGGGCTTCGATCAGCCTGAGCGATTTATTAACGCCGTGGGATGTGATTACAAATCGAGTTCAAGCCGCGGCTCGCGCCGATTTCGTGATCGCTTTATATAACCCGACGAGCAAAACGCGTGCGCATCGGTTCGCCGCGGTCGTCGACCTGCTCCTTCAGTGGAAAAGCCCCGAGACTCCCGTCGGACTCGTCGAAAACGCGGATCGACCCGGGGAACGAATCGAGATCGTTCGGCTCGGTGATTTAAAATCTGCTAACGTATCGATGTTTACAATTGTAATCGTCGGTTCGTCTCGAACGTTCGTCGATCGATCGCGGATGATCACCCCGAGGATTTACGCGGCGAAATCTTCGGACGAGCGAGCGGATGACGGAGGGGGGAATCGGCGGGATGAGCGACGTTCGGAGGTCGGAGATGCGATCCTTTCGCGTTCGTTCGAGCTGATCGACGCCGAACTCGGCGATCGTCCCCGCGATCCCCGCGAACGCGCGATCTTGCGTCGAACGATTCACGCATCGGCTGATTTTGATTATGTTCATAATATTCGATTTGGATCGGGAGCGATCGAAGCCTCGGTGCGAGGATTGCGAGGCGGGGGGACGATCGTCGCCGACGTCGAGATGCTGCGCGCCGGGATAAGGAGCGATTACGCCTCGGATCTCGGAGTCAAAATCGCGTGCGGTCTCAATCATCACGCATGCCTGGAGCTTGCGCGAGCCGAGGGGCTGACTCGAACCGCCGCGGGAATTCGGCTCGCTCTCGAAGAGGCGCGAGCGGGCGCGATCGTCGCGATCGGCAACGCGCCGACGGCGATTCAAGAATTGATCCGAATGGTCGAGGCGGGCTTTCCCCCTCCCGCGTGCGCGATCGGCGTCCCCGTCGGGTTCGTCGGCGTCGAGGAGGCGAAACAGCAACTTATGAATCAAAGATTATTTCCTTATCTTACGAGCGCGGGACGCAAGGGGGGAACCGCGGTCGTCGCGGCGATCGTCAACGCGCTTTTAGAGATCGCGCGGGACGGAGCCGACCCATGAACGAGCGCACGCGCGATCGTCCGTCCGTCGAGATTGTGCGGGGCCATACGGTCGCTCCACGCGACCCTCGGGGAACGCGCGAGGGTTACACGACGGGGGCGACCGCCGCCGCGGCGACCGAGGCCGCGTGCCGTTTGCTCGCCTTCGACGAACGTCCTGAATCGATCGCGGTCCGCTCGCCGTCGGGATTCGACATCGTCATTAAAATCAATAGATTACGCTATCAAAATGATATTGCGATCGCGGGAGCGATCAAAGACGCCGGCGACGACCCCGACGTCACGCACGGCGCCGAGATTCTCGCGACCGTGCGACGCACGCTCGAACCCGGGATCGCAATCCGCGGAGGCGCCGGAGTGGGGGTCGTCACAAGGCGCGGACTCGAACTTCCTCCGGGCGAACCCGCGATCAATCCCGTACCCAGAAAAATGATCACAAACGCGATCGTTAATGTCTTCGGCGCGATCGATCCTCGGCCCGGCGTCGAGACGACGATCGCGATTCCGAACGGAGAATCGCTCGCGAAGAGGACGCTCAACGAACGGATCGGGATCGTCGGAGGATTGTCGATTTTAGGTACGACGGGCATCGTTAAGCCGATGAGCACCGCGAGCTGGCGGGCGTCGGTGGTGCAGGCGATCGACGTCGCCGCGGCAAACAATCGCTCACATATCGTTTTAACAACGGGAGGACGAACCGAACGGTTCGCCGAGAGCCTGTTTCCCGAGCTCGATGAGACCGCGTTCGTTCAGATGGGGATCTTCACGGGAGACGCTCTCAAGCGTTGTGCGCTCCGCGGCGCGGCTCGAGCGACGATCTGCGGGATGATCGGCAAGCTCGCCAAAATCGCCGCCGGACAGATGCAAACGCACGTCGCGGGAGGCGAGGTCGACGTCGACTTCCTCGCCGAGATCGCCCGCGAGTCGCAAGCCGACCCGAGCCTCGTCGAGGCGATCAAGAACGCGAACACGGGACGTCATGTACAAGATCTCATTCAAGAATCGGGCTTGATCGGGTTTTACGAAAAACTCGCCGATCGCGCGGCTTCGACGTGTTTCGATTACGTATCGGGGGTTATCGAAATCGCGATCGTTCTCTTCGATTTCGACGGCGCGATCCTGGCGCGAACCTTAATATCTAAGAGTTAATTGAATGATGATAAAAACGCCCGTCTACGTAATTGGGATCGGCGCGAACGGGATCGAATCGCTCTCGAAACCGGCGCGAGACGCGCTCGCCGGGGCGACGTTTCTCGCAGGGGGGAAGCGACATCTCGAACTCGTCGGAGCGACGAACGCAAAGACGTTCGCGATCACAAACAACTTATTAGAGCTTGACGGGTTATTGATCAATCGCGCGGCGGACGAGAGGTGCGTCGTGCTCGGTTCGGGGGATCCTCTCTTTTTCGGGATCGGCGCGCGCGTCGTCAAAATACTGGGAAGTGATCAGGTGATTATCATACCAAATGTTTCCAGCGTTCAGCTCGCGTTCGCGCGGAGCGGGATCGCGTGGGACGATTGCACGATCGCGAGCGTTCATTCGAGGCCGATCGTCGACGAGCTGACGCCGCTGCTCGGTCGTCCCAAGATCGCGCTCTTGACCCGCGACGGCGGTTCGCCCGCGGCGATCGCGTCGTTTCTGCTCGATCGCGGACGCCGCGATTACCAGATGACGGTTTGCGAAGATCTGGGGGGACATCACGAACATGTCGGCACATATGATCTTTCCGTTGTTCAGCAAAAAATCTACAACAATCTCAACATCGTCATCTTGATGCGAACGAACGCCGCCGGCGAAGAAATCGATCCGGCTCGTCGCGATCCCGATCGAGCCAAAGAGATCAAGATGCGAACCGTCGAGAATCGTTCGCCTTCGAACCGAAATGATTCCCCAAGCTTTCCCAGGCTGCTCGATTGCGATTTCGCGCAGCCCGAGACGGGACCGATCTTGCTGACGCATTCCGACGTTCGAGCGGTCGCGATCGCGCGGTTTCGGGGGATCGGAGCGGGGCCGATCTGGGACGTCGGAGCGGGCCTCGGGGGAATGTCGGTCGAGCTCGCGCGGGCGTTTCCCGATCGAGAAATCGTCGCGGTCGAACGGACAGAAGATCGGCTTAAGTATTTGCGTGTTAATAGCGAGAGATTCGCCGTTACGAATTTGAAAATCATCGCGGGGAACGCGC
>JAKBCQ010000621.1 GCA_021807585.1 Planctomycetota bacterium
GGGCGCGTCGGGATCGTCGCAAATCAGCGCGAGCGACTTCGTCCCGGCGGGAACGCCCGTCCACGAAAGCGGAGGCGACACATTTTTATCGTCGCATGTGTACAATTTCGGGATCGTTGATTCCGACTCGAACGCCGAACTGGTGATTTTGATCGTCATGGGTTTCGTGTCCTTCGGGGAAATACTCGGTCGATCTCCGCACGAAACGGCCGCGAGCACGATCGCCGAAGCGAAGGCGATCGGGCGAAACCGCGGACGGCGCGGCGGCCGATCAACCGTGAGCCGCTGACTCCGAATCGCTCTTACAATCGATCGAGCCTCCATGAGCCAGACCTCTTGAGACGCGAGACGACTTTCTCGCCGGATCGAACTTCGTTTCAAAGTTGATCGACCCACCGATAACGACTTCCATTCTACACCGACAATCCTCACATTCATCCCGCTCCGCCGGCTGGTCACGAGCGGAAATCTGTACGCAAGACACAAGATCAAGATGTTCTAGCGATTCTCGACTCGGCCGCCGAACACGCGGGGTTTGTTTCTTGTCGAATGCGTTCTCGTTCGATCGGCGCGACGATTCGAGGGCTCATACTCATTTAGAAAATACATGATCATAATAATATCCGGCATAAAATCGAATACCTTTAATCGAGAATGACGCCGTGGTTTAACCCTCTTGCCTCGCCGGCTCGATGCGCACTATCTTAACACGTGCCGCGCGTCGTTCACCCGCCTCGACACCTTCCAGACAGGAGAAGAATCAGCATGTTTGCAATTATATTACTGATCGCCGCGACTTCGGTCGGCGTCGAATCGGCCGCTCCGCGGCCACCCGAGGGGTATACGGCGCTGTTCAACGGGGTCGACCTGACGAACTGGAAGAACGAGGGGAAGGCGCGGGGGCACTGGACGGTCGTCGACGGGGTTCTTCATTACGACGGCCAAGGCGATTCGCTCGTCACCTCAAAGAATTACGGCGATTACGAGTTGTTGGTCGATTGGAAGATTGGTCCCGGCGCCGATTCGGGGATTTACCTTCGCGGTTGCCCGCAGGTTCAGATTTGGGACAACCCGATCGGCTCGGGAGGGCTTTACAACAACGAAAAGAACCCAAGCAAGCCGACCGTCTTCGCCGATAAGCCCGTCGGCGAATGGAACACGTTCCACATCGTGATCCACGGAGACAGGGTGTCGGTCGAGCTCAACGGCAAAAAAGTGGTTGATGACGTGACGATGGAAAATTATTTCGATCGTTCGAAGCCGCTGCCGACGACGGGAACGATCGAACTCCAGCATCATGGAAACCCACTCGAATTCCGGAACATTTATATCAAAGAACTCAAATAATCAATCCGCGCCGCGGATCCGGCGATCGAACCGAACGCGGTTGATCCTTGTTCGCGGCCTCCCGCGTTGATACAGTAGGTGACGAACGAGGTCGATCTCACGTCGAGATCGGCCATTCGCGGCATATTTCGCCACAATTGGGAACTCTTCTCCCAAAGTGTGACGATGCTCGCCGCGCCGCTCGTGATCGAAATAACGACGGCGGGGACGCGCGACGATGATTCCCATGAATCCCGAACCAGGCCGATTCCGGCTCTCAAAAACGATGACGGTCGCGATTGTGTTTCTGGTCCTAACTCTCGTGATCGGCGTGGCGATGGGATCTCGGATTTGGACCGATCATCAATTGATGGAAAGTTGGCTCGATCGCGGCGGACCCGTTTCCGCCCGAGAAATCGACTCGCACCGAGTCGATTTCAAGACGTGGATCGTCGTTCGCACGATCGGCGCCGTAACGCTGCTGATCTCCGTGGCGGCGTTACTCGTCGCACTGCGTCGTCGCATGAGAAATCGAACAATCGAAAGTCCGATTCGCGCCGCGAGCGATCGGATCGAGGTCGCGAACGGTCGAGGTCTCAACACCGATTCAAGCCGCGATCGATCGCTCACCCGCGCGATCGCATCGCGTTCCAGCGAGAACGATGTCGAGAGTCGGGCGGATTCGCGGGATCGGCCGCGCGAGGTGGCATCAACGCGCGGAGATATATTCTTAGAGCGTCCCCCTTGGAACGGATCGTCGGGGGAGGCCGGGCTCGTGGGGCCGCACGATGCGAAAATCGATCTCCCGATCACGGAAGCTCGCGTTCGTCGCATGCAACGGTTTATCGATTTGATGGGGATCGCCGCGTCCGGCATGAATCATGAAATTCGAAATCCTCTCACCGCGTTAAGTCTTCACATCCAATTGCTGGAGGAGCGAATCCGCGACGAGGCGATATCCGCGGATTTGAGCGACCTGATCGGCGTGGTGAACGAAGAGGTTCTCAAGCTCGACAAGGTGTTGGGGAATTTTCGCGATTTGGCGAGTTCGGGCGGGATCGAGCCGACCCCCGTCGACGTCGTCGCGCTCGCCGCCGAGACGATCAAGCTGATCGAGCCCGCGGCGGCGAAACAGAAGGTTGAAGTCGTGTTCCATCGGCCGTATGAGAACTCGCTGATTGTGATGCTCGATCACGAGATATTCAAGCATGCGTTGCTCAATTTGGCGATCGGCTCGCTCGAGGCGACGCCCGAAGGGGGCGAGTTGACGTTCGCCGCGGCGGTCGACGACGGTGAGCTTCGATTTGATGTATCGGATACGGGGGTGAGCGTTCCTCCGGCGATTCGGCGCGATTTATTCCAGCCTTATTTTCACGTCCCGGGGCTTGGCGCGGGAATGGGATTGGCGCGGGCCGAGACCTTGATCGGTCGGCACGGCGGTCGAATCGAGTTCAAGCCGAGTCCATCGAAAACGACGTTTCGCCTGGCGATACCCGTTTCGCCCGGCGTCGAGCCGGCGATCGAGAAAGAAGCCTTGATATGAGCGCGACTCGGGATCGCGTACTGATCGTCGACGACGAGCCGAACATCCGATCGGGGATGGCGCTGGGTCTGAAAAGCTCGGGGCTCGAGATCGCGACCGCGAGCGACGTTGACGAGGCGTGGACGCTATTCGAGAAGCTTCATCCGCGAATCCTCATCACCGACGTTCGCATGCCCGGAGAGCGGACCGGGATCGATCTGGTGCGTAAAGTGATGCACGGCAGGCCCGACACCAAGATTCTCGTCGTCACCGCGTTCGGGTCGATCGAATCCGCGGTCGAGGCGATGCGGCTTGGCGCGTATGATTATATCACCAAGCCGGTTGATCTGGAAATGCTTCGGATGCAAGTGCGCAAGGCGATTGATCATTCGACGTTGAGCGAGGAGAACCGGCTGCTCCGCGAAGACCTGGCGGCGCGGCGCGAACATCCCGAGATTCTCGGCGAAAGCGAGACGATCAAAAAGCTC
>JAKBCQ010000622.1 GCA_021807585.1 Planctomycetota bacterium
GGTACCCGCCGCGACGATCGACGAGAAATGGCTGCGGTCGGTTCCGTCGGGGATCGATCTGGCGATCCGGATTCGCGGGATTGAAGCGGCGCGCGTCGATCTGGTGCGGTTTTTGGCGACGCTCAACGTCGAGATCGCGACGCTCCTCAATCAGAAATTGGATGAATATATCAAGCCGTTTCAGGTGGGAGCCGGGAAGGAGATATTCGAGGCCGATACGCCGTTGATCGCGATGATCTCGTTTCCCGGGAAAAAAGGGGAGATCGACGAGCCGCTCGTGTACGCGGTCCTTTTCAAGGCGAAGGATTACGCGGCGTTTCAGCGGTCGGTGACGGGGACGAAAGACTTCGCTCCGGTCGTGCATCCCGAGGGTTACGAAACCTTGCGCGATTTTTCGGGGACGTCTTTTTATACGATGAAAGGCGATGGATATGTCGGGATCAGCTCAAGTGAAGATTTAATGAAGCGTATGGTCTCTCGAAAAGATGGTTTGGATCGGAGGCTCGACGGCGAGCGTCAAAGGGAGTTTCTCGCGGGGGATGTGGCGATTTTCGCCGATGTTGAGCGGTTGTTCGAGCGGTTCGGTTCGGTATTCGACGAGCGGGCGCGAGGGATTTTGCAAAGCACGGATCATCTCAACCAGCGTGCGCTCGATGTCGCGACGGTTGAGACGATCAAGAAGGCGGAGAACGCGCTCGTCGATATCGTAAAATCGACGAAATATGTTCTTGCGAGCGCCGACGCGGCGCCCGAGGGTTTGATTGTGAAGGGTTGGATCGGCGGGCCGGGGGTTGATCGCGGCGGTCGCGCGGGATCGACGGGTTGGGAGGCGATCAAGAAACTTCCGGTCGATTCGACGTTTTTCGTCAAGGCGAGCGCTCCCGTCGCCGCCGCGCTCGACCGCGCGTCGCTCGCTCTCGGCTTCGGGCTTGAGGACGAGAACGATCCATTGCGTCGCGAAATCGCCGCGATCGAAGCGTCGGCGGGGGTCGTCGAGGCCGTTTCGGCGACCGAATATCTCGATACGGGTCCTAGTTATATTTCTATCAAAAAATATCAAGACGCTTCAAAAGGCGTCGCGGCGATCCGTCGCGCGCTTGAGAGCGCGGCTTCGGGGGATCGCGTCGACGCGACGCGGATCAAGGGCGTTACTTTTGACAAAGACTCGGTCGAGCACCGCGGTTTTTCGCTCACGCATTGTCGGATCGATTATTCGTTGGCGCGTTTACCGCGTTCCGGGGCGATCGCGTTCGCGATGCTGATCGGCTCGTCGCGCGATCTCTGGTTCGGCCGAAACGGCGACCTGGTGGCGACGGTCGCGGCGCCTTCGGTCGACGCCGCGAAAGCGTTGATCGACACGACCGTGGCGACGAAGGGAGTGCTGGGCGGATCGGCCACGTTTCGAACGATTCAGGTGAAATCTCCCGCCGCGGTCGATTTCGTCGCGATCGTTAATTTCAAAGGGTTCTGCCGCAGGCTTTCGGCGCAGCTCTGCCGGCTTTATCCCGCCAATTCATCATTCGAGCTCGGCGCGCTCCCCGCGGAGGAGGCGAACGCGGGAGTTTCGTTCTCGACCTCGGCCGACGGAATCTCGTTTACGATCGTCGCCCCGTCGGAGTTGGGGCCGATCTTCAACACCGGGGTGATTCCGCTCTTCAACGCGCTTTCGGCGCAATTCGGTTGGTAAATCGTCCGCTTATATTTGCATAACTAACATTAATGTTGATCAATTGGTTTGGAGGATAAGCCGGAGCGTCGCGGCGGCGGAGTCGATCGCTTCGCGGCCGCGGTCGATCATCCCCGCGTGCCAGAAGAAGCCGTGGATCATTCCTTCGTGGCGACGGAGATCGACTTCGACTCCCGCGGCTTGCAATCGTTTCGCGTACGCCTCCCCCTCGTCGCGCAGGACGTCGAACTCGGCGGTCAGAACGACCGCCCGCGGCAGCCCCGAAAGATCGGCGGCGCGGTACGGAACCGCGAGCGGGTTCGCTTCGTCCTCAGTTGTGTTTAAGTACTGTTTCCAAAACCAGATCATCTCCGAGCGCAACAACCCGTAACCGCTAGCGTTATCCAAATACGATTTGGTGTTGAAATTCAAGTCGGTCGCGGGATAAACAAGTAATTGCATAGCGATTGGAGGTCCGTCGCTCCGCGCCTTGAGGCAAACCGCGGCGGCGAGGTTTCCTCCGGCGCTATCGCCGCCGACCGCGATCCGGGGCGGGCCCGGGTGCGCGAGCGTGTGATAATGCTCGAAGGCGTAGCGGGTCGCCGCGAAGCAATCATTGAACGGGATTGGGAATTTGTGTTCGGGAGCGAGCCGATAATCGACCGAGACGACGGCGCAGCCCGCCTTTGAGGCGATACGCCGGCAGATCGGCTCGACGATCGCCGTGTTTCCCACAACCCACCCTCCGCCGTGAAAGTAAACCAATGCGCCGCGAGCCTCTGGGGGAATATACACGCGAACGCTCACGTTTTCGGGGGTGACGCGATCCTCGACGCGAATCGCGGGGTCGTCGGAGGGGACGGCGATCTTGAGCATCGCCATCACGCTTTCGCGCAAATCGGCGAGCGACATCGTTTCGACGTTCCGTTGCGGTTGGAGCGCCAAGACGTCGAGCAACCGTTTCGTTTGATCGTCAAGCGGCATCCGCGACTCCCTGGTGAATGAATGTCATCGTTGATCAATATACAAAACATAATTATTCATAAGAGATTATTTGGAAATCGACGGCGAATCGTCCTGGAGCGAACGGTCGCGACGACCGATCGCCCCGAAGGCGCATCATAAACGATTTGAGGCGATCGAGTCGCGGTCGATCGGCCGGATTGATCGGGGTCGTTTCGCTCGCTCGCTCGCATTGAGTGTCTTTGTTTCGTTTGAGCGCTTGGATTGATCGGGGTCGTTTCGCTCGTTCTCATTGAGTGTCTTTGTTTCGTTTGAGCGCTTGGATTCGGTCGGGGGCGTTTCGCCGTCGGATCATTTCGTCGCGTGCGTTTTGAACTTTGATACGCGGTCGATCAGCTCGGCCGAGGATCGACCTCATCGGGATCGATCGCGACGATCGTCAGGCCGTGGCGATCGGCGAGTTCGACGACGTCGGATCGATCGATGAGAATTGTTCGGCCGGCCTCGATCGCGAGGACACGCGCTTTGGCACGAACGAGGTTTTCGATCGTGGCGACGCCGATCGTGGGGACGTCGAACCTCATGTCTTGATTCGGTTTGGCGACCTTGACGAGCGTCCAGCCGCCGGCCTTGCACAGCGAGCCGGCGCGTTCGATGCAGCGATCGGTTCCTTCGATCGCCTCGACCGCGAGGACGGCCTGCTCT